>JANTFM010000286.1 GCA_024763475.1 Acidobacteriota bacterium
AAGCCAAGCCGCAACATTTCGTCGCGCCAGCTATCCGTACCGCGACCCAGGCGCCCCCAATTCTCCCGATACAGATCGAAAATCATCGCCTGGCCCACGGGATCCAACTCCTCGAAGAGCAAGTACAAGGAACGAGGAGAGGTCGGCGCCTCCCGGCGAAAGCGGCGCATCGCCACCTCGCCGAAAGCACCCGTCGGCCGTTCGCCCAGCGCGAGGCGCCCCAAGATGAACACCCGCTCTCTGACGTCGTTCACTCCTTCCATGCGTGCATCGACTTGAAGCTCCGCCTCCGTGATCTCTTCTGCGCTGAATGCGGGGATCTTGTCTTCGGCGAGCGGAAACGAACGCACCGAACAGAGCATCAGCACGACGAGCAGGACCCGCGAGCGTCGGCGCATCCCTCAGCCCTCCGACCCGCTGGCGACTCCGGCCGCCAAGAGTTCGAGGACGCGAGCCGCGATGGAGCGATACGCCTGGCCCGCCTCGCTGTTGGGACGCTCCCGCACGACAGGAGAACCCGAATCACTCTCCCGTACGACGAGCGGATCGATAGGGATCCGCCCGAGGACCTCTGTCGCGTTCGCCGCAGCCGCCCGATCGACCCCACCGTGGCCGAAGATCGCGGTCTGCTCATTGCAGTGAGGGCAGGTGAAGTGCGCCATGTTCTCGACGAAACCGAAGATCGGCACCTGGACTTTCCGGAACATCGTGACGGCCTTCAGCGCGTCGATGATGGCCAGGTCGTTCGGGGTTGTCACAACCAGCGCACCGGTCATCTTCAAGGTCTGGGAGATCGTCAACTGCGCATCCCCCGTGCCCGGAGGAAAGTCGATGATCAGGTCATCCAGTTCGCCCCAGTCCACATCTGTGAGCAACTGCTTGATAAAGTTCCCGACAATCGGGCCTCGCCAGATGACGGCGTTATCTCGTTCGACGAAGAAGCCCATCGACATCAGCTTCACGCCAAAAGCCTCCAGCGGATAGGGCTTCCCCTCCGCGTTGGCGTCTTCGGGCTTCTGATCCTCCATGCCGAACATGAGCGGTGCGGAGGGTCCATGGACGTCGGCATCGAGAAAACCGACACGACGGCCCATCGCCGCCAGCGAAACGGCGAGATTGACCGCAATCGTACTCTTGCCCACGCCACCCTTGCCGGACGCGACACCAATGATATTGGTCGCGTTGGGTCCCTCGGAGGCCGGCTGGGGCGCGGCGGGAGCCTTGCTCTCCTGGCCCATCACGGGAAGACCTGCTGCGCCGGCACTGGCAGAAACGAAGCTGAGCTTCAGACCCTGCAACTCCTCCATGCCACCGAGGGCCGTGCGAACCCGGGCTTCGAGGTCCTCGCGAAGCCGGGAGTCCTCCGAGTCGAGCTTCAAGCGCAGCATGACCACGCCCTGCTCGATCTCGATCTTGCTGACAACACCGATGGAAACGATATCCCGAGAGAAACCCGGGTAGGAGACTTGGGACAACCGCTCGCGAATGAGATCAACACTCAGGGCAGACATGGGAAGCTCCTCAACTTCTTCTTGTGATGGCACGATTCCCGGAAAACACTCCGGGAACACGGGATTATCCCGGCAGAATCCCGAACGCGCCACGCGCCCGGCCCGGCTCGCAGAGGCTCACGCTACAGAGGAAAGACCCACCGATCACCGCGCTTGGGGCATAATGCCCACTCATGGAGACTCGGCCCCACCAGCAACAGTACCTCGGACGTCAGCTGCGAAAGGCCGCGTTCAGCCTCTGCGCCCTCTTCGCACTCGGTACCGTTGCGTTCTGGGGAGTCGGCCGGCCAGACTGGACTCTCCTCGACGCGCTGTTCATGACGGTCATCACCGTGACGACGGTCGGCTACCAGGAGGTGCACCGGCTGAGTAGCGCGGGACGCATCGTTTCCATGATGCTGATTCTTGGAGGGGTCGGAACCGGCCTCTATGCGCTGGGCAGCATCGCCGAGGCCGTGCTCAGCGGACAGGTCTTCTGGAGGCGCAGGGTGCTCTCGAAAATCCGCCGATTGTCGAATCATTTCATCGTCTGTGGGTATGGCCGGGTCGGGCAAGCCATCTGCCGCGAACTCGAGGCCCAGGGGCGGCCCTTCGTCATCATCGACCTCAAGGAGCCACCGATTGGAAGTGACCTGCCGCTGATTGTCGGAGACGCCACGGAGGACGGCATGCTCGAGCGTGCCGGGATCACCCGGGCAAAATCCCTCGTCACGGTGCTGGGCTCCGACGCGGAGAATATCTATGCCGTCCTTGCCGCACGGGAACTCTGCCCGGAACTGTTCATCGTCTCTCGCTGCAGTGAGGACCGAAGCAGCCGCAAACTCCGATCAGCCGGTGCGGATCGGGTCATCAACCCCTACGATCGCGGTGGCATGATTCTCGCCCAAGTGATGTTGCGGCCCAAAGTCGTCGATTTCCTCGAGCAGATCTCCTGGGGAGCGGGACAAGACATTCACATGGAGGAGATCGCGATCGGCCCCGGCAGCGAGTTGGTAGGGCTTCGCCTGCGGGATAGCCCGATCCGCAGCGAGCTTGATATCATCCTGACCGCTATCATGAGGCCCGGCGGAGAATTCGACTTCAATCCTGCGCCGGATCTGCCACTCAGAGAGGGCGATCTAATGATCGCCATGGGGCGCCCCGAAGCACTGGATGCCCTGACCCGTCGGGCTGCGAACACCCGATCGAGCAAGTAAGCGAGGCCCAGTCGATGAATGCTGCTGCTGTCGAAAGGTTTTACAACCGCTTCGCGGGCGTCTACGACCTGCTCTTCAACCAGGTATTCCAGCCTGGTCGAAGGGAGTCCATACGCTCGATGCACTTCAAGCCCGGAGACAGGGTCCTCGAAGTCGGCGTTGGCACGGGGCTGAATCTTCCGCTCTACCCCGAGGGCGTCCGCGTCGTCGGCATCGACCTCTCGCCGCCGATGCTGGCCAAGGCCTCTTCGCAGGTCAATCGCTGCGAGGGATCCTATGGCTACGCCCTCGGCCAGATGGACGCGACGGACCTGGCCTTTGCCGACAACTCGTTTGACTATGTATATGCGCCCTATGTCATCTCGGTGGTCCCGCGCCCCCGGCAGGTCGTGGCCGAGATGGGCCGAGTCTGCAAACCAGGCGGGAGCGTGGTGATCGTCAACCACTTCGGCAGCAAACACCAGCTGGGGAACTGGCTCGAGCGGATCCTGACCCCGCTGACAACCCACATGGGTTTTCGCCTGGATCTCCCGGTGGAAACCGTCATGGGCCTCCCCGCGCTCTCCAAGATCGACGACCGAAGGGTGAACTTCCTCAAGCTCTGGCGCCTGCTCGTGTTCGAGGTTCACAAGGAACCTGCGCGCTGGACCATCGCCAGCCGAAACGAGGTCGAGTGACGACTCGTTTCCTGCGCAGACGACGGACTAGTTATCCTTCCGGAACTCCGGGGTTTCCGACAGGTCGCGGGAGAAGCGCTCATCGATTGCGCTGGAGGTCGTCGCGTTTCTCAGCTGCATCTCGGCCTGACCAAGACGGCGGCGCAAGGAATCGATCTGGTCAGTCTTCTCCGCAATCGTCAACTCGGCCCGACGCAGCTGGGTCTTGAGCAACCCGATCTCTCCAGCGTGACGATCGCGAATCCGCCGCAGTTCCTTCGCGGCATGGCGAGCTTCCTGGGCCTTGTTTTCGGCTTCCTGGCGCACCTCGTAGAGCTGCCGTCCCGACACGCGAAGCATGCCGTACTGGACGAGCAGGTGCTCATGCTTCATCAATAACTCGCGATACAGGAGGCCCGGAACGACGTCTGTCGAAGCCGTGACGCCATTGCCCTCCGACCGAGGCGGAGAGGAGGTCGCACGCCGGGCCGGAACGCTCTGCGTTCCCGTCTGGGTCCCATCTCCGTTGAGCAGGGAGGCCGAACTCAGGTCATCGTCATCGACGACATACTCTGGTCCATAGCGGCCGGGAATCAGCCGCGCTCTGAGGCGACCTGCCTTGATATAGCGACGAAGTGTCGTTGCCGACATACCCGTCCGCTCGGCGGCCTGACGCAACGTCATCAACGAATGATCCACTCCTTGCGGATCCGTTCCACTCACCCCAGCCTCCTCCAGTCCCAACGACGCGGCCTCCACACTCTCGCGGAAGCGTCCTTAGGTACCATACTTATCCGCTCCACTTCAACCTTGACTTCTCACGAAGTTTCACTTGGCAAGCGCCTCGGCGAAGACCGCAACGTCACCGGCAGCTCCCAGGACCAGCGGCGTCCGGTCGTGCAGCGCATCGGGAGTCTTGTCCAGGATCCTCTTGCTGCCATCCGTCGCGACGCCTCCAGCCTGCTCGAAGAGAAAAGCCATGGGTCCGGCCTCGTAGAGCAGCCGCAGCTTACCGGACGAATTCTTCGTGTCACCGGGATACGCAAACAACCCCCCGCAGAGGAGAGTCCGATGCGCATCCGCCACCATGCTGCCGACATAGCGCGCACTGCAAGGCCCAGTCTCTTCCGCGTCTTCGTAGGCCTGGACGGCTCGACGAGTCTTCTCGTCCCAGCGCCCGCGGTTCGCCCAATTGATCGAAAGGATCCCGCCCCGCTCGGGGATCTGGATGCTGGGATGGGACAGCAAGAACTCCCCCAGGCCGGAATCGAGAGTGAATCCATGAGTGCCCTGGCCCGCCGAATAGACAAACACCGTGCTCGAGCCATAGAGCGCATAACCCGCTGCAACCAGCTTGCCGGGAGACTGGAGCAGGTCCGAAGCGTCTCCCAGGCCCCCCTCGGGACTGCGGCGGCGATAGACGCCGAAGATCGTTCCCACGGAGACCGCGACATCGATGTTGGAGGATCCGTCCAGGGGATCGAAAACGACCGCGTAGCGACCGGCGCCTTCCGCGCCGGGAAGACGGATGGGCACCGCAAGCTCTTCAGATGCGAGGGCGCAGCAGGTTCCACCCCGCGTCAGCGAATGAACGAGCGTGTCGTTGGCGAAGTCGTCCAGGCGCGCCACCTGCTCGCCCTGGATATTCCTTCGTCCCGCCAGTCCAAGGAGCTTTCCGAGTCCCGCCTTGTTCACTTCCCGCGAAATGATCTTTGACGCGAGCGCAAGCGACTCCATCAACAGGGAGAAGGACCCCGTCGCTTCAGGAAAGCTCCTCTGGCAGGCGTTGATGTGTTCCATCAGGGTCAGCGGCTGGCTTCTCATACATCGAATCCTTCCATGCCACAGCTTGTGCAGCGCTCAAGAAGCCCCTATTCTGCCCCGATTCCAACTTCCGCGCTGGATCTCATGAGTTTTCCGCGTCAGGAACGTTTTCGATCATGGG
>JANTFM010000287.1 GCA_024763475.1 Acidobacteriota bacterium
CGGCACGAGCACCTATGGGATCGTCTTCGGCAACGGGGACCGGGACGGCTACGGCCAGGCCAAGGGCCTGGGGCATATGCCCTGCGCGCAGGGTATCTTCGCGGACTACGGAAATTCGGGCGACCGTTTCGCACACACCGAAGAGCTGAAGCACTCCCCGTATTTCGCCTCGTTCCAGACCAACTCCTGGGGAGACTCGAGGACCCGCGCGTATACCAGCGTCTCCCATGAGATGGACGACATCATCTGGCGCCTCGACATCGCGATCCTGCAGTCCCAGTCCAACGCGGGAAACCAGGACAGCCGTCCCCAAGCCTGGGCCAAGAACATCATTTCGGTCGGCGGCGTCAAGCACAAGGACACCCTCGATGTCAGCGATGACGAGTGGGCGAGCGGCGGATCAATCGGCCCCGCGGCGGATGGACGAATCAAGCCGGACATCAACTACTGGTACGACCACATCTACACGACGACCACGGGCAATGGCTACACCTCCTCCTTCGGCGGGACCTCGGGCGCCACACCCGAGTGCGCGGGAGTCGTCGGCCTGATGGTTCAGCTCTGGTCAGAGAACGTGTGGGGCACCGACCCCGTCGGCACCACGGTCTTCGAGCGCCAGCCCCACGCCGCGACGATCAAGGCGCTGGCCATCAACAACGCACAGCAATACAGCTTCTCGGGCGAAGGTCATGACCTGACCCGCGTGCACCAGGGCTGGGGCCGGCCGAGCGCACGCCTCGCCAAGGACCGGGCCGAGCAAAGCATGATCATCGACGAGACCCAGGCCTTGGCCTTCGACGAGACCGTGAGCTACGACGTCGCGGTCCAGGAAGGCGAGAGCGAGCTGAAGGTCACGATGATTTACCCGGATCCTCCGGGCACGACCTCCGCATCCCTGCACCGCATCAACGACCTGGACCTCAAGGTCAGCTCTCCGAGCGGTACGGTTTATTGGGGCAACAACGGCCTGAAGGCGGGCAACTACTCGACGCCCGGTGGCGTTCCGAACGAACTCGACACGGTCGAGAACGTGTTCGTCCAGGGGCCCGAAGCCGGGACCTGGAAGGTGGAAGTCCACGCCGCAGAGATCAACCAGGATGCCTACCTCGATACACCCGGCGATGATGCCGTCTTCGCGCTGGTGGTGACGGGTGGTGGAGGCTCCATCTGCATCGGCCCGGACAGCAGCTTCGTGGCCACTCCCAACCCGGCCCAGATCGGCGAGGAGGTCCTCTTCGACAGCACGGTGTCTGGTGGCGCGGGAGGCCCTTACACCTACACCTGGGACTTCGATGACGACGGCGTAGTCGACTCCACCGAAGAGGATCCGCTCCACGTCTACAACTTCGCCTACGACGGCCTGGTGCGCCTCAGCGCGCGGGACGCCGAGGGCTGCCCCACGGTCGTCGAGAACACGATGACGGTGACCGGCCCGGACATTCGCTATCACGACTACGTCTCACTCACCGAAATCGAAGGTAACGGTAACGGCGCGATCGACCCTGGAGAAACCTGGGAGGTCACGGTTGACCTGCGCAACGACGGGAACGACACGGCCGTCAATGTCGCTGCCGAACTCGCCGTCGACTCGCTCACCGCAGGCCCCGTCGTCATGGTCAGCTCTTCGGCCAACTACGGCGACATGGCACCCGCGTCCATCGTGCCGGGAGCTCCGGCCTACCGCTTCCGCGTCGGCTCGACCTTCCCCTGCGGGAATAACATCCACTTCGACCTGCTGAACATTCGAAGCACGACACCCGACGTGGTCTATCCGCCCGCTTCCGATGCATTCAAGCTCCTCGTCGGCGGCTCGGGCCCCCGGCAGGAAATCTGGTCCGACGGCTTCGAGACCAGCTCCGGTTGGACGGGCAACGGGGAATGGCAGCGCCAGGCTCCCCAGGGCCTCGGCGCCGGCTCCTCGATCCCCGGCCATACCACGAACCCGGACCCGGAAAGCGCCCGCGAGGGCAGCTCGGTCGCAGGAACAGACCTCAGCGGCCTCGGGATCCAGCAGGGCAACTACGAAGACAACAGCTCCTCCGCCTACACCTCGCCAAGCCTCGACTTCTCCGATGCGATCCTCGTGGAACTGGAGTTCTACCGCTGGCTCAACGCCATCCCGCAGGATCGGGCCGCCTTCGAAGTCACCACGGCTGATGGCGCCTGGGTCCCGCTCTACGAGACGACAGACGGCGCCACCGACGACGTGTGGACCGCGATGACCTTCAACCTGGAAGACTACGCGGATCGCAACCCGAACTTCCGCATGCGCTTCTCGCTGATCTCGGACGAGAACGCGGGCGCCTCGGGCTGGAACGTCGACGACATGCGCATCATGGCGGTCACCAAGGACTCCTGTGAACCCTTCGGTCAGGGGGCCCCCGGCGTGAGCGACGGCTTGATGCTCACCCGGGAAAGCAGCGGCGAGCTCACGCTGAGCTGGCAGGCCGACTGCGGCACGGGCAGCGCCTATGGGATCTATCGCGGAGACCTGCTGGCGGGCTACTCCTCCCTCGCTCCAGAACCCGGGATGTGTGATGTCGCGGCGACGGAAGCGACGATCCCGGCCGGCGAGGGCAGCGCTGACTTCTTCCTCGTTGTCCCGAACGACAGTGGCTCCGAGGGAGGCTACGGCAGCGATTCGGCTTCGTCCCGGCGGACCCAGGCCACGGGCGCCTGTTATCCCCAGGATGCCTTGGACACTTGTGTGCCGTGATTTCTCCTCGCCCTCTCGGGCGAAGAGAAATCACCACGGCGTAGCCAAAGGGCGAAGCCGGGTCGCCTAACCAGCGTGTGTTCTGTACAGGGCCCTCGTGCTCCGTCAGACACGTTCGCCGCCGTGCTCGTCGCCTGGCAGCCTGACGGCGGATCCAAGTCAGACGGGTGAGATTCTCCTGCGCTTCTTTCCCTCCCCCCCACTTCACGCTATCGTAGCGGCGGGGACACCTGTAGCAAGACGGGGAAGACAAATGTCCGGACGCCTCTTTCTGCGCAGCATCGCGCTTGCCTTGGCCTGCACCCTTCTCTCTGCCTGCGCCACGACGCAGCTCCCGCCGATCTCCAGCACGGGCGCAGCCTTCGAACCCGCACGGGACGAGCTCCGGCTCTGGACCGATGCGCGCAAGGAAGAAAAGAAACTTCGCGAGGCCGCCGAGCTCTATCCCGACCCGCTGCTCGAGGACTACCTCGACAGCATCGTGGCGGAACTCAACCCGGAGGGCATGGCGGACAACCCCTTCATCACCTACCGGGTGTCTATCATCAAGGACCCCTCCCTGAATGCCTTCGCCTACCCCCACGGCGCGCTTTACGTGCACACCGGCCTCCTGGCCCGCATGGAGAACGAGGACCAGCTCGCGACGGTACTCGGCCACGAGATGACCCACGTCGAGGGGCGTCACATGGTGCGGCAACAGAGAGCCGCCAGGAATCGGCAGACAGGGCTGATGATCGCCGCCGTCGCAGGCACCGTGGTAGCCGCCAAGCTCGAGCATGACGCCTGGCGCAACAACAACTGGGGTCGTGCGGTCACGGTCGATGTCCTCTCGGACGTGATCATCGGCCTCGGCCTGCAACTCGCCTTCGTCGCTTCCGTCAACGGCTACGGCCGGGACCTCGAGCGGGAGGCCGACGCCGGGGGCATGGAGAAGATGCAGGCCGCCGGCTACGACACCCGGGAAGCCGAGAAGGTCTACCAGACCCTGGCCAACGAGACGGTCCAGGCCTCGAAGTTCGAGGCCTACTTCTTCGGCTCGCATCCACAACTCACCGAAAGGGTCGCCTCCGCGCGGGAGTGGGCCGTCGCCCATCCCCACCCGGCGGGTCGTGACGACCCGGCGGACCAGGACGAGTTCGCCCGCCGCCTGCGCCCCGTGATCCGCGACGACGCCATGCTGAACATCGGACTCGGCCGCCTCGAGATCGCCGACAAGGAACTCAAGCGCGCACTCGCATTGCTTCCGAATGACCCGATGACGGTGCTCTACATCGGCCGGCTCAAGATGGTCCAGGCCTCGAAAGAGAAGGATGCCGAGCGGCGAGCCGACCTGCGCGCCGCCGCCGAAGACGCCTTCCACGAGGTCGTTCGCCTCGACCCCGACAACCCGGAACCCCACCGCGAACTCGGCATGCTCGCCTACCGCAGCAAGGACTTCCCGATCGCCTGCAGCGAGTTCGACCTCTACCTGCGCCTCGCCCCGAAAGACGAAGAGTCCAAGGTTATCGGCGACTACCTGCGCGAACTCCAGAACGGTGGTCGTTGCCGATAGAAAAAGGCGCAGGAAAAGCCTCGTCACATCCGCTTGACCAACGGGGGGAACCGCTCGCCCGCGTCATTGCGGGCGAGACAGCGGGTGTTCGCGCTAGACTGGATCGCATCCGGGATCACGCACGGCGGGACCGCCATCCCGATCGTTCACCCGGCGAGGACTCATCATGCAGCAAGACCCGATCATGCCTTCGCAGAGCACCTGGGTTTGGATCATCGTCGCGGCCGCAGTCGTTGTCATCGCCGTTCTCGGCTGGCTTTATGTCTCGCCTGGCAGGGACGCGCAGCCCGTCATCGAGAGCGCGGCACTTCCGGCACCGCCCCCCGAAGCAGCTGCCGAAGCAGCGCCTTCCGTCATCGTCGTCGAGGAGACTCCGCGCGTGGACCCGGCCTGGGCCGTCCGCATCGGGGAGATCACGAGCAGCCGCAAGATCGGCGCGAAAGACACCGACGCGATCGAAGAGGATCTGATCGATCTCCTGCAGGGGCTGGACAGGGACCCCGGCATCGTGCAGGCCGGCAATGGCGCGAGCGCCTACGAGCTCTTCACCGCCTCGGCGATCGACTTGGCCCGGACGCCTCCTGTCGCCTCCGGCGAGGTGGAGAGCTACAAGAGCATCCTCTCGAACCTGACGCATCTGGCCCGAAGCCTCGGCAAGAAGAAGACCAGTGCCCTCGTTCGTACGCTGAACGCCCGGGGCGACGACCTCGAGCCTCTCGCCGCGGCGAGCTACCGCTGGCTGATCACACGGCAATCCCATGGTGAGAAGAGCGAACGCGTCATCACGACCTCCGTGCTCTACGACTACGCGACCTTCCTGCTCAACACGATGGGAGGCCAGAGTTACCTCCAGCGGCGCCTTCCCCGCCAGGAGGCGCTCGCCCTCTTCTACTCCCTGCTGATCGTCGATCGTGCGCGAGAGGAGAAGATCTCCCGCCACGGCACGGAGCTTGGGCCGCACGTCGCGCGCTGCCGCCAGCTCCTCGAGACCCAGGACCTGGCCTATCGGGACCAGTACCTCGCGATCCTCGACCAAC
>JANTFM010000288.1 GCA_024763475.1 Acidobacteriota bacterium
AGCCCTGTGTGCAGCGCTGTCGATTCCCTTGGCCATCCCGCTGACGACGACGATTCCAGCTCTCGCGAGGGGGCCCGCAAGGCTTTCCGCCATCCTCCGCCCGTAGGGGGATGGGAAACGGCTTCCCACAAAGGCAATGCCTACGCCCTCCATCGCCCCAAGATCCCCGGAGACGGTAAGAGTTGGTGGAGGGTCGCTAATATGCTGCAATGGCTCAGGATAGTAGCGATCATCGCGATGGAGAATCTCCCATCCCCGCCTGAGCGCACCCCTGATCTCCCGGGTGATAGCTCTAGTCAGCCCGTTTTGGGTTAATCGAGCGATCTCTGATGGTTTAAGGTTATATGATTTAAGATCGACTATAGAAGGATCGGCGAGATGGTCTGCACCCCTCGCGCATTCGACAATTTCTGCAGCCCTGCGCGGGGAGATTCGCGCGCAGCGGTGGAGGCGAAGCCAGCCCCGCAGGAAAGGGTCATCTCGGTTCATGCCCCATCATCGCGGCGGATGGACTTCCCGCCTTGCGGAAGACCCGAGCCCCCTCCCGGGATCGGGATCCCAGGGGACCGGGCAGAGGGTCCAGGGCTAGACCCGCTGCCAGATAAAGCGGGTGATGGGACGGCCTTCGCGGCGGTACTTGATCTCGAAGTTGGTGACGCCGTGGGTCGTGTACTCCTCCATTCCGGGAATCTCCCACTGCGCCGCGTCGAAGTCCACGGAGCGGAAGCCGGGATGGTCGGCGAAGACCCGGCGGATGACGAGCGCATAGTCTGCGTGGTCCGAAGCAATCCGAACGAGACTCCCCGGCTTGAGGACCCGCTGGAGTTGATCGAGGACCTCGGCGCGCCCGGTCCGCCGTTTGTGATGCCGCTTCTTCGGCCAGGGGTCCGGGAAATAGATGTGGCAGGCTGCGAGACTCTCACCAGCGAGCCGATCGCGCAGGAAGGAGAACGCTTCGACATGTGCGAGTCGGACGTTCTTGAGGTTCCGCTTAGCGATGCGCGCGAGAGACTGTTCGAAGTAGGGCCGTGCGTACTCCAGTCCAAGGAAGTTCCGGTCCGGCTGGGCGCTCGCGGCGAGAAGCATGAAGCGTCCCTTGCCGATACCGATCTCGATCTCCACCTCTTGAGAGTTGCCGAATACGGCGGACAGGTCGAGTGGCGCGGCCTCCTGTGGGAGGACCAGGCGAAGCTCATCGGGATTCCGAGACTCGGAAACGGGCAGATCGGGAAGGGCATTCATGATGTTGATTCCATGTTACTTAAGAGATCCGAGGGCGGAAGGTCCGGCAGGCGCTCAGCGGCACGATGCCAAGTCCCCTCGAGCTTCAGCAGTCTCTGACGCACGTCGCCCACGAGGTAGAGAGAGCCGGTCACCAGGACTTCACCCGTGGCGCCGGCCAGTTGTCGCGCGCGCTCAATCGTCTCCTCGATCGAGCCAGGACAATCAACCTGGGTGAGTTCGGGGGGCAGCCCGCTGACCATTGTTGCGACCTCGATCGCCTTGCGGGTACGGGCCTGGGTCAAGAGGACGTGGTCGACGAGGCCGCCGAGGTGACCGTAGATATCTTCGATTTTCCGGCCTTCGCTCAGTCCGAGAATCAGGATTCGCGGATCGGGTCGTCCCCGCTCCTCGTCACGGGCGCGCAGGTGGCGCGTCAGAGCAAGGATGCCTTCTTCGTTGTGGGCCGCATCGAGAAGAAAGCGCCCATCGGCATCAATGGTCTCGAGGCGTCCGGCCCACTCGCAGCTGGAAACGCCCCGCACAGCGGACTCCGGGTCGATCCGCAGGCCCTGGTCCGTCAGGAGCTCGGCAGCCCGCAGGGCAAGGGCAGCGTTTGTCCTTTGGTGAGCGCCCGCAAGGGCCGGTTGGAGCCGCCGGTATTTCCGCTGCGGAGTCTCGACGGTGAAACAACCGTCTGATGTTGGTGATCCGACCGTAATCTCAGCTTCGGCAGAATGGAACGGAGCGCCCCGTTCCAGTGCGATGTCACGGATCAGGGCCAGGGGCTCGGGGGCGATCCACCCGGCGATCACGGGGACGCCGGGCTTGATAATCCCCGCCTTTTCCCGTGCGATCGAGAGCAGGCTTCCCCCGAGAGACTTGATGTGATCGCTCGCGATCGTGGTGATGACGCACAGCTTCGCCTGGATCACATTCGTCGCGTCGAGGCGGCCGCCGAGCCCCGTTTCGATCACCGCGAGGTCGACCTGCGCCTCGCGAAAATGTACCAGAGCAAGTGCGGCGACCATCTCGAAGAACGAGGGATGCCGCTCGAGGAGTCCCGCATCCAAGCCTTGTGCGGCCACGTCACGAAGCTCCAGAACCCGTTCGCGGAAGCGCGACTTCGAGATGTCCTGGCGCCCGATTCGTACGCGTTCCTCCGGCCGGATCAGATGCGGGCTCGTGAACAGGCCGGTGAGGTGGCCTGCCTCGATGGACATCGACTGAAGCATGGCTGCAACCGAGCCCTTGCCGTTGGTTCCTGCGATGTGAGCACAGGGATAGGCCCGCGATGGATTCCCGAGTGCCTCGTCGAAGGCAAGCGCGGTCTCGATATCCCACTTGAGAGAGGGGCCGGAGAGTGAGAAGAGCCACTCCAGCAGGCTTTCGAGTTTCTGAGTGGTCATCTTGATTCAGCAGCTTCTTTGGCGCGGAGCACGGGAACGTCGAGCCACGGCGTGGAAAGGGATCAGCAAGCTCTCTGGCTCCGCCAGAGAAGGCGGAGAAGGCGAGCCAGAACATCCCGAATGTCCCTTCGCTCGACGATGAGATCGATCATACCGTGCTCGAGCAGGTATTCGGATCGCTGGAAGCCCTCGGGCAGGGTTTGACGAATCGTCTGCTCAATGACCCGCGGTCCGGCAAACCCGATCAGTGCCTGAGGCTCGGCGATATTCACGTCCCCAAGCATCGCGTAGGATGCTGTGACGCCTCCTGTTGTCGGATCGGCGAGGATTGAGAAAAAGGGGATCGCCGCTTCGTGCAAGCGAGCGAGTCCAGCGGATATTTTCGCCATCTGCATTAACGAGAGGGCACCCTCTTGCATTCGTGCACCGCCGGATGTCGAGATCACAACCAGGGGTGTGCGTTCTTTGAGGCAACGTTCCGTGGCCCGGGTGATCTTCTCACCGACGACGCTGCCCATGGATCCACCCATAAAACCGTATTCCATGGCGCAGGCAATCAGGGCCTCCCCCTCAAGAGTTCCCGCTGCGCTGACCAGAGCGTCGCCCATTCCCGTCTTCTCCTGATACTGGACGAGACGGTCGCGGTAGGTTTTCTTATCGCGGAAATGAAGGGGGTCTACCGAGGCGAGTGCTGCATCGAACTCCTCGAAAGACCCGGGATCAAGAAGCGCCTCGAGTCGTTGACGGGCGGAGATGCTGAAGTGATACCCGCACTTTGGGCAAACCCACTCGCGGCGGACAACCTCCTGCCGGTAAATGATCTCGCCGCAGCCGACGCACTTTACCCAAAGCCCCGCAGGAACATTCGAAGCGCGGCTGAGGTTGGCTGTCTTCGGCTTCTTCGCTTTTCGAAACCATGCCATGAAATCTTCCTTTGGCAAGAGCTTACGAAGGGAGTAACCGTGCGTCAAGTTCAACTAAATTCGTGACTTGGAGACCGCTTGATCCCGATGATAACGCCGAAGTTTGACAGCACGAAGCCCAGACCGTAATCTAGCGCCAGATCCTGACAGGCCACTGGCCCCTCTGGACACCCAGCTGGGAAGAACGATAGCAGGGTGTCCGGTGGGTTTTTGTCGCTTTGTCGCCGTGTTTTTCTCACGGGAGCTGTTGCACCGGCCAGCGATTGGCCCAAGGGCCATGGAGTCCGCAAGATGCCAGATTCGACCTATGTGGTGGTGAAGGAAGACTTGGAAAAAGCTCTCCGGCGTTTCCGGCGCAAGGTAGAGAAGTTCGGTATTCGCAAGGCGATCCGCCAGCACGAGTACTACGAGAAGCCGTCCGAGCGCCGCCGCCGCCGCCGCCGCGAAAACGATCGCAAGCGCCGCAAAGGCGACCGCAAGGACAAGAGCTGAGCTAGCCGCTCTCCCCTCTCCGGTGCTTTATACCGGGGGAGGAACTCTTTCGAGCGATCAGGCACCCCGTCGTGGGGTGCCTTTTTGGGTTCATCGCGTGTCTTGAAGATTGGACCTTCGCTAAGGCTGTTGTTCTCAACCGGGCAACGCACGAGATCCCTGCGAAGCGCAAGACAGGGAGCTCATGGATGGGCCAGATCAGCGGAACTCGACGACTTCTGTCTTCCAGACCCTTACCGGTTTCCCTCCCTGCGTCGGCGCTGCGTAGCGCCAGTTCTTGAGAGCGTCCCGAGCGGCCGGCCCCAATCCGAAACCCGGCTCGACCATGATTCGGCTCTCCCGAACTTGGCCATCCGATCCGATCAGGACGTTGAGAAACACGCGGCCGCTGACTTCAGCCAGCTCTGCTTCCGGGGTGCGAGCAGGTTGGGGAGCGTCGAGAAGTCGCGGTGGCTCGTCGAGGTCCGAGATTCTGACAATAGGAATCGGCCCCTGGATCGGACGATCGGTCTCGGGATGCCGGCGGTGCCCCCCGGTCGCCGGTGCTGGGAGTGTCCGGGGTGCTCCCGGATCTGCGTGCTGGCCCGCAACCAGTGGGGTTGGGCGATCCCGCGGGAGTGTCGCCTCGGCCGCAGGAGTTTCCGCCGGCCGGGGAAAGGGTCTGCTCGCTTCCACGACGATCGGCATGGTCTGCGACGGGCTCTCCTGCACAGAGGCGACCTGCTGGACGCCTCGGGGTGCGATCACCCTGGGTGAGGCGTTCTGGGCCTCCTTCGTGGTGGTGGTCTGCTGGAGCTCCGGCGGCGTCATCAACCTGGGTGCGTCGTTCTTGGGTTGGCCCGCGGCGATCAACCTGGGTGAGGCGTTCTGGGCCTCGTTCGTGGTGGTGGTCTGCTGGAGCTCCGGAGGCGTCATCAACCTGGGTGCGTCGTTCTTGGGCTGGTCCGCGGCGATCAACCTGGGTGAGGCGTTCGCTGGCTTGCTCGACGCCATCAACCTGGGTGAGGCATTTCCAGGGATGGGAGGCGGGGTCGTCTCTGGGGTCGCGCGGATCGAGTGAGCCGGTGTGAGCCGGGATGCGTGCTGGAAGCCCTCGGTCGGTAGTTCGCTGGTCTCACGCGTTTCCCAGGCCCCACCACCGATGCCCTCGAGTGGTGGCGTCAGGTAGCGGTTGGGGAGGCGGCGCTCC
>JANTFM010000289.1 GCA_024763475.1 Acidobacteriota bacterium
GGACGCCAGATGCGCGGTCGCGAAGCTGCGGTCCAGCGGCTGGCCCGGAGGCCTGGGGTAGAAGAACTGGTTCTCGTGCATGTAGAGCAGGAAGGGAACGCGAGCATGGGGCCCGGAGAGCTGCCTGAGGTGCGCGAGGTCGATCAGGCTGCTGACAACCACCGCATCCACGGGAGCCGAGAGGCGCGCCAAGCGCGGGCCGAGCACCATCGCGCCCGCACGAAGCCGCCACTTCCAGCGTTCCGCCGGAAGGGAGAGAAGCCGCCAGCTATGGTGGCTGTTGGCGATCCAACCCTTCGCGAACGCCTCGTGCGAGCCCCCGAGAAAGGACTCGACAAAAACCAGATTGAGGCGCCGGGCTATGGCGCCACGACGAGAAGCATCTTCGCTGGCACGAAGTACTTCTTCATGGCGCGCTGGACCTCTTCCGGCGTGACCCGGGCGTACTGGGCATCGTCGATCAGCAGCTCGGAATCGGGGCCCTCGAAGAGCACCCGGCCGACGCGATAGGCACGCGACGCCGCCGAGAGGCTCCGCAGCATGTGTGTGCGCCGATCCCGGTTCACGAGGCGATCCAAGTCCTTCTGCCCGATTGGCTTGGCGGAGAGTTCGGCGACCAGCCCCTCCAAGGCGCTCACCACCTCGTCCTTGTTGTCCGGCCGGGTCCCCACGCTGGCAGAGAGGATCCATTGCCCCCCGGGAATCATGCCCGCACCAGCGCCGAGACCATAGGCCAGCCCCTTCTCTTCCCGGATCACCGCCACCATGCGATCGGAAAGGGCGTCCGCGGCCACGGCGAGCGCGGCCCGGTCCTCCGGGGCAACGCTCACGAGACGGCCCCACAGGACCGTCACCTGGGGCGTCTCGCCCAAGGCGATCGAGGGCGCGTTCCCGCTCCCCGCGGGTGCCGGGTAGGGGCCGCGGACCGGGTCGCTCTTCCCTTCGCTCGAGAAGAGGTCACCGACGACCGCCAGCACCTGCTCCGCAGGCAGGGGCGAGGCAATGGTCAGGATGAGCCGATTCGGCGCGAAGTACCCCCCGGGGTACTCACCCCAGGCCGCCCGAACCTCGTCCTCGCTGGGCAGCGCCGCGTCGGGAGTTCCTGACACGGCTCGTGCGAGGGGATGATTCTCACCGAAGAGGGCCTGCCGGAACACGCGAGCGGCCCGCGAGCCCCCGCGATTTCCCGCCTTGCGGGAGGCCAGATGGCTCTTGGTGGCCTGTTCCCAGCCGCGCGCGTCCCACGCGGGCTGCCGGATCATCTCCGCGAGCATCTCCAGGGAGTCCTCGAGGCTCACCGACGGCCCCTCGATCCTCAGGTAGGAGAACGACGGCGTGTGATAGCGGTTGTCGAAGGGAATCATCGGGCTGTCGGCCGCCTTCACGTCGATGCCGGCCCGCTCGAAGCGGGAGGCCAGCGCGGTGCTGCCGGAGAGCATCGTGCCCGCGGGAAGCAAACGATGGATCAGATCCGCGATACCAGGGCTCTCAGCGGGCTCGTTGAGACTGCGATCCGCCACGAGCAGATGGACACCGAAGACGGGACTTCCCGTCTCCGGCAGGATGCCGACGACCATCCCGTTGGGCAGGGTCGAGACGAGGGAGCCCATCGGACCGGCCTCGAGAGCGCGCGCGGTGGCCTTCACTTCCGGCGCCAGGGGCTGCGGAAGATCCGATGCCTCCACGGGCCCGCCCTTGCCGAGCCAGGCGGCGCGGGTCCGAGACGCTGCACCCTTCAGGAGCGCGGTCGCCGCGGACCGGGTCTCCTCACCGCTGATCAGCCGGGGCTCCAGTGCATCCGCGAGGCTTCCGCGAGTCGTCGCCAGCGCGTCTCCGTAATAGACTGCGGCGTAGTGCAGACGCTGTCCGGTGATGGCCCGCTCGGCCTCCCAGGCCCGCTGCATGCGGAGAACATCCCCGTCCGCCGGTCCGGCAGCCGCCGCGCCCAGCGCGCCCAGTGCACGGGACAGCAGAACTCCTGCCTCGACACCTTCCTTCGCGCTGATTCGCAGGTCGAGGGAGTCCCGGGGGTCCTCCGGCACGCGGGCGACCTCAACGGAGTTCGCATAGGTCGGCACGAGCGCGCTCGCGAGCGGTCCGGTCGCCTCCGAAAGCCAGCGCGCGACAAGCTCCATCTCGTTGCCTTTGCGATCGAGTGCATCCGGCGCCGCGATGACGATCTCGAGCGTACCGCCGTCCCCACGGCCGCCGTGGCCTCCCATAGCACCCATCATTCCCTTGGGCATGCCGCCCATCCCCGGCGGCATCTTCGGCGCCTCGCTCTTTGGCGGCGCGAGTGCCACCCAGCGGCCCCATCCCGGCCAAGAAAGGGGGTCTGGCCGGGCCGCGCCCGGCTTCGACTCCTCGAACGCGGCGAAGGGAGCGAGCACCGCTTCGAGTCCCCCGATGTCGAGGTCCCCGGTCAGCAGGACGCGGAAGGCGCCGGGCTGGTAGCGCGTCTTGAAGTAGCGGACGACCTCCTCGCGGGTGGTCGCTTCGACCGTCGCGATCGTTCCTCCGACGGGATGCTCCTTGGGCGTACCGGCCCACAGGCTCGCCCGCAACAGCTCCTCCTTGAGTCCGTCGGGCCGCGCGTGATCCTTGGCCAACTCTTCGAGGATGACCTTCTTCTCCTTCGCGTAGACCCCCGGCTGGATCGTCGAGCGCGTCAGCATGCCCACCATGAGCTCGGCAGCCGCGACGGCCTCCTCCCGGGGTGTCAGCGAGAAGAAGACGGTCGACTGCTCGCGCGTGAACGCGTTCATGTAGGCGGAGAGCCCCTCGAAGGCCTCCGTCACACCCCGCTCGTCGAGGTCATCGAAGCCGTCGAAGAGCAGGTGCTCGAGATAGTGTGATAGTCCCGCCATCTCCGGATTCTCATCCTGGGATCCCGCCGGGACGGTCACGGCGATCAGCACGGTCCCCGAGCCGGCCCGGGGCCAGAGCAGGGCCTTCATGCCCGAGGACAAGGTCTTCTCCACGGGACGCACGACGACATCATCGGAGGCAAGGCCCAGCGGCAGCGTGGCGAGGAGGCAAAGAAGAAGGGAAACCGACAGACAGAGCGACAGGGTGCTGAGTGATTTAGACATGCCGGGGATTCTATCCCCCGCCGTGGCCCTTTGCAGCCAGCGTCTCGCGCGGAAGGCTCCCTGGCCCGGACGATGCATGACCCTTCGAGGCGAAACGCCGCAAGTGTGTGCTGGATGGCCCGCACAGAGCAGTTCACCACGGAGCCGTGGTCGTAGGCCATTCCGCGGGGAGCGACTTACGAGTCCGGGCGAGACGACCCGCAAAGATATGATCGAGTGCTCTCGCGAGATGCGCGGGCTCCACCGGGTCGCCGGCATTCGTACGATCCCAAAGTGCTGCGCACAACTGTTGAACGTCACTCGGGTTGTCTTCAGCAAGCGAGAAGATCAATACAATGTTGTATGATGCAAAGTAGCATCATGCCGCTCAAGGCCCGTCGCCAAGACTCGCGAAATTTTTCAGCTTAGCAGGACAAGGACCTTCCGGACGAGTCCCCTGCCGCCTTCTCCCGGAAGGTCTCGATCAGACCGGCAACCCACTCGGGCGGCGCATCCCCATGACAGATCGCGGGCAGAGAGATCGTCTCCGTTTCCTGCCCGTGGAGCACGAGCACGACGCGGCGGCGCCAGGCGCCCCCCTCGATCGTCACGGCCTCGATCTCGTCCCAGCGGAAGTGCCAGCTTTCTCCGAGTCCGTCGTCCACCGCCACACCGTCGTTGTCTACGAGCAGCGGGGGACCGATGCTATGGGAGCGCCGCCAGGCGATGAGCGCCATCATGCCGAAAAAGATGGAGCCGGCGACCCCCACGCTCGCACCCGCGAGCGAGCCCAGCGCGTGAGCCTCAGAGGCGCAGAGCGCCAGCGCAAAGGAGGCGGCCCCGGCCACGAGGACACGCAGCCGCAGCATGCCGAGGCGGCGCGGTGACTCGAACCTGAAGTTTTGAATCGCTTGCGTACTCATCCCGGCTGAATATTGGGCGCGGGATCTCCGCTGTCGACTCGTCTTTAACTATGGCTTGACTCCGGGGAAGTGGATCAGCCCCGCCGCTCCCGGAAGCGCTTCACGCTCCCCGAACTCGCCTTGACCTTGCCCCTGAGGTACGCCCCCTCGGCCAGCGCGACGCGCGGGCCATGCACATCCCCGCGCACCCGGCTCGTCTTCCCCAGTTCGAGCTGCTCTTCCGCGTGAATGTCCCCATCCACGGCCCCCTCGATGAGGACCGCCTTCCCGGAGACCTCCCCGCAGACCACCCCCCCCTCGAGCACATGCACCAACGCCTCCGAGCTGACCGGCCCGGTCACCCGCCCCGCCACGACGACCACGTCCTCGGCGCTGATGCCGCCCTCGAACACGAATCCCTTCCCGATCACCGTGACCTCTTCGGTCCAGCGCTCGGCCTCCGAGTACCTGTCTTTGAGCCGTCTCTCCACCATGCCGCCCAGCATACCCGCTTGTGGCATCCACGTCCCGAAACAGCTATCATCCGCGGCGGATCCGGGGCCCTGCCCCGAAACCCGTCCCCCAAGGGCCAAAGTAGCTCAGTGGTAGAGCAGCTGATTCGTAATCAGCAGGTCGCCGGTTCAAACCCGGCCTTTGGCTCCATGTTTGCAGCGAGTGGAGAGAGCGCAGAGAACCTCGCCGCCCTTCGAGTGGGCTGAGCAGCTCGTCTTCAGGCACACCCGCATCCCCGTCGCGGAATCGCTGGAGGCCATGAAGAAGGAATACGAACTTTTCGGATCCTCAGCAGAATCTGTGGGTAGAACGCGGTTCAATTTCCCGGCTTTGCCTCAGCCTCCGGATCATCTCGGGCCCAGCCCCCGCGTCGATTGATAAGAAAGTAAAGAGCCCAGGGCGATGACGGCCTGCCTGTCCTGTGACGGCTGTCTTCCCCGAAGAGTCCGACATCGTTTCACCAGACGATGGGAAGGATGTCTCGCGTTGACCGTGGTCGTCGGATTCGCTTCGTGCCTGCCACAACAGAGGGAAAGGAGGAATCCCAGCCTGTAGAGCGCAGGCCAATCGCCCTTGGTTGCGCTGCGAAGGGGCCGGGCAGTCGTGACTCGTGGCGTGAGGGGGCTTCGGCTCGGGATCCAGCACGGCTTCTGCCTAGCTATTGCCGGAGCCGACCGGACAGAGCCGTCAGGTAAAGTTCAGAGAAGCTGTAAGCTCTTCCGGCCAGCAGCGT
>JANTFM010000290.1 GCA_024763475.1 Acidobacteriota bacterium
GAATCGGCTTCGAGAAGAGAGGCTGGCGCCTCAAGGGCACAGGCAGCGATCAGGCAGTCGGCTGGACTGCGGATCGTCTTTCCCTTCTTTCTGAGCGTTCGGTAGATCGCCGCCGAGCGCAGGAAATGGGACTGTGTCACCTCAAGGTACGTGAAGTCGGTCAACAGAAGGTCTCGAACGCGGCGATGGTGCACGTCGCTTCTGATCCCGCGCAAGATCTCCTCCAGGATGACCCCTGGAATACCGATGTCTTCCGGCCCCTCGATGACCTCGCGTGCTCTTTCCGCTTTCGGATGATCGACACCGTTGAGGAGCTGAATCCAGACACTCGTGTCAATGACAATCACGCCATCCGCCGACCGCGACGCATCTCCTTGAGGTCACCTTCCCAGTTCACCTTGCCGGCAAGTTGGAGAATCCGGCGCCGCCGGAGGTTGCGAACGAGTCTCCGCAGGGCGAGGTCGATGACATCCTTTGTGAACCGAGTGCCAGTGAGTGCTTTGGCTTCCCCGACGAGTTCCTCGTCGAGCTGGACGTTGGTCTTCTTCATACTCATCACCGGCCTCCTTATCTGTGGCCTTCCTTCGTCCGACCATAGACACATTTTACGTCGAAAAATGTGTCCCGACAAGTCGACCCGACAACCTGGCCCTCCCGGACAGTACGCCGACTGTAGTGTCGAATACTCGATCGTGTTGCTCGTCTCGACCGTCTTTGGGCTGACCTACACCTCGACCGACATCGCCCGGGCAAGAACGCTCCCAAGCAAGCTCCTGGGCCCCTCGCGTGTCGAACTGGTCGAAGACGGCAAAGCCTGGCGCATCCACTGCGCGGCGAACCCGCTCGTGCTGTTTGTTGGGGACCGTGCTGAGTCTTTATGTGGTAGCGGGGGGGGATTCCCTATATAGACACAGCTTGGCTGGTGGTGCGGGAGGCGGCGTGAGAGTGAAAGCACGGCCCTGGTCGCGCGAACTCCAGCCGGATCAGAGATCCCAGGGATTGAGGAGGTTCACTCCAGTCCTCGCCATGTCCTTGGTGTTGCGAGTGACAACGGTCATTCCGCGAGCCAGCGCCGTTGCGGCCAGAAGGCCATCAACGACCGGGAGAGGCACACCAGCAAGCTCTGCCTTCGCGCTTGCGATCCCCCAGCGCTCCGCGCCCCGCTCATCGATGGGCAGAATTCGCCCGGCGAAGCGTTTGAGAAGATCGTTGTCCAGCCAAGCCCCGATCCGAAGTCGCTTCCGGCTTGACGGAAGCCGTTCGACTCCTTTGCGCAATTCTCCGAGGGTCAGAACGCTTAGGTGGAGTCTTGTCTCCGCCTGCGATCGAACCCAGTCGACGACACGGCTATCCGGAACTTCGCGAATCAACTCCGAGAGCACGCAGGTATCCAGGAGGTAGTTCATAGCTCGACGTCTCGTCCCGTATCCTGGTCCCTGGTTAGCAATTCCGCAGGGATCTCGCGAAGCGGCGATGCACGGAAGAAGTCGACAAGGTCTGCACCGGCAGCAGCGCTCAGAGCCAAGAAGTCCTCGACAGAGAGCACCACTGCCGCATCGTCTCCGCGCTTGGTCACCAGCTGCGGACCCTCACTGCGAGCACGCTTAATCAGCTCACTGAACTTGTTCTTGGCCGTCTGCAGCATCCATCTCGTCATGTTCAGCCTCCCGCGTTGCAGCTAGCCTGTCTAGCCACATAAATTCTACGCCCAAGCGAGGGCAAAAGCTAACCGCGATGGACCTGGCCCGCGACAGGCTGCCAATTCGGGAAGCCGAACTCGATACCGACCCCTTGTCCCTGCTAGAAACCCGGTCCGCATTGAACCCATTGAGTTCACACGATCATCGTCCCAGGATCGGGGATGCTCTCTATCCTGTTTCGAGCGCTCGTTTCTGCCTTCCAGATCCAGCGCCGTCTTGCCCTGGAGAACCTCGTTCTCAGGCAGCAGATCGCCGTTCCCCAGCGCTCCGCCAAAGCTCCTCGTCTGAGACCCCTGGACAGGCTCTTCTGGAGCTTCCTGTCCAGCATCTGGGCCGGGTGGCGCGAGCCTCTCGTGATCGTCAAGCCTGCAACGGTCGTCCGTTGGCACCGTAGAGCCTTCCGATTGTACTGGAGGTGGAAGGGTCGCCCGGATGGCACGGGTCGGCCTGCGGTCCCACTGGAGATCCGCGGCCTCATCCGAAAGATGTCTCGGGCCAATCCTCTCTGGGGTGCTCCCAGGATCCACGGCGAACTCGGCAAGCCGGGAATCGACATCTCCCAGGCCACGGTCGCAAAGTACATGATCCGGAGAAGAAAACCTCCTTCTCAGAGTTGGCGCACGTTCCTATCCAACCACGCGAATGACCTGGTTTCCGTTGATTTCTTCACGGTGCCCACGGTGACTTTCAGAGTGCTGTATGTCTTCGTGGTTCTGGCACATGATCGACGACAGGTTGTTCACTTCAACGTCACCGAACACCCGACTGCGAAGTGGACCGCGCAGCAGATCGTCGAAGCGTTTCCTTGGGACACTGCACCGCGATATCTCCTCCGGGACCGAGACAGCATTTATGGATGGGGTTTCTCTGGCCGAGCCGCTAGACTGGGTACCAAAGAAGTCAAGACGGCTCAACGCTCGCCCTGGCAGAGTCCCTATGTCGAAAGACTTGTCGGCACGCTGCACCGGGACTGCATCGTCACGTGATCGTGCTCCACGCCAAACACCAGAAGAGGAGGTGACAATGCTAGTCGATCCAACCTGTCGTTTGGGCTCTTCTGAAACTGTGGGTTCTTGCGGCGCGGTTCCCCCATACGCTTTTCTCGTGGTTATTCTATTGATGCTCTTCCTGGTACCCGCGGTCTTCGCCAACGACCTTTCCCGTCAACCAGAACTCGAGCCAACCGATGCGAATCTCGCGGATGCTGCGCAGGCGATTGCCTCAGAGTACCGGTCGCACGCTCTCGGTTTCGTCTGCCGCGAGGAGATCCGGGCTATCAAGTACCTCCCTGCGGGCGGACCGTCCCGCGTCAAGGCCAGGACCAACGATTACTCTCTCGTCTATACTGAAGAGTCTGCGGCGTTCGAGGCCATTCGCACACCGATCAGCGGGGGACGACTGCCAAAGTGGGCACGATCAATCAGCACGCCGGAGGCCTACACGTGGGCGTTTCTCCTCCAAGGCGTCGGTCCCGATGCGCGAAACATCAGCATGGCACAAACCGTCAGTGAATCCGGACACATGGTGCACCGGATCACTTGGCAGAACAGCGCAGCCGTCAACAAAGGACGCCGTCTCGACGAGTGGTCCGGAGAGATGACCATCGACAAGCAGACCTTAGTTCCTGTACGCCTGACGGCAATACCGACCTTCCAGAACAAGCGCATACGCATAAAGCGGAAACAACGCGCTGAATCGTGGAGGATCGCTTTGTTCGGCTTCAGTTTCCGAACGAAGCCACCTGCAAGGGAGCACGAACTAGAGGTGCGCTGGCTCCACAAGCACGACGGGCTAGCCTACCCTTGGCTTGTCGTTCAGAAGACCTTCCGGAGGATCGGACCGCGGAAGACCGATCGCTGGCTGGAGCGCGAGGTCCGGCGCGAGTACAAGGATTACCGGTTCTTCTCCACGGAAGCCAAAGAGAAGAGAGGGTCGGTAGAGGTCGTCCCTGACAATCCAACAGATGACAGCCATGAGTGATTGGACGGAACGGGAAACACGCTAGCATCCGAGTCTGCAGCTGACATGCTGAACCGCCCCGGGTGTCCCGTCGGCTCCATTGTTGGGAATGCTGGGGTCGGTTACCAAACGTATAACGCACGAATCTCACCGGGCAAACGGCATCCACAATGTACAACGAAAACTCTTCTGTCGGATTGGTAGCGGGGGGGGATTCCCTCAAAGGACGCAACTGCGATTGTAGTCGCAAGAAACACGTAAGTCGCCGCCGGATCGAGCAGCGATTCCAGGGGAGCCTCGAGGGGATGGTTCTGCACAACGTGGAGAACCTGCGCTGGCAGACCCGCCAGAGCCTCGACCAGGCCTTTCGCCGCGTCGGGAGACAGCTCGACGAGCGTGTCGAGGAGGTCATCGCGGCGGCCCACGGGCCATCGAGACCTCTGCCCGGCTCCGCAGGGAGAGGGCGGACTCCACCGCCGCCGAGACCGCACGGCTGGCCGCGGCGCTCGGTGACCTCTCTCGGCTGGGTCGTACCTTCGGGCAGAATGGCTTTCTGTCTGGGTGATTCCCCAACAGACACGAGACTCGAGGTTGCTGGTTGACAGGTACTCGGCGAAGGCATTGAATCCGAAGCACCTGCGAGGACGCGGTAGAAGGAGGCTTCCGAATGAAGGCTCGAGTGTTGTTGATCTCACTTGCTTTACTGGTAGTGATTCCCTGCTTCTTCGTCGAGGGCGTCTTAGCCGCTCAGCACGCGGCAGCCCCGGAGCGGCCATCAGGGGCGAGGCAGGGCCCGGCATCGGTCATCTTCATCCTGGATGCCTCCGGTTCGATGTGGGGAAGGGTCGATGACAGACCCAAGATCACTATCGCCAAAGAAGTCATGCGTGATCTCGCCGACCGGCTGCCCCATGACATGCGCGTGGGTCTGATGGCCTATGGCCACCGGCGCAAAGGTGATTGCCAGGACATCGAAACCCTCTTGCCGGTCGGGAGACTCGATGCGGCGGTATTGAAGACCAAGGTCGAGGCACTCAACCCCAAAGGCAAGACACCGTTGAGTGCGGCAGTCGAGCAAGCCGCCGAAAGCCTGCGTTACGAGGAACAACGGGCCACGGTGGTACTGGTCAGCGATGGCTTGGAGACTTGCCATGCCGATCCCTGTGAACTGGCTGAGAAACTTGCCATGAACGGCGTCGATTTCACGGTTCACGTGATCGGCTTTGATCTGTCCAAAGAAGAACAGATCCGCCTGCGCTGCCTCGCAGACAAGACCGGCGGCCTTTTCCTGCCGGCCTCTGACGCCAAGGCCCTGCGTGACGCCCTGCTCAGAGCCGTCGACGAGGTCGAGCAGCCGCCGCCGGCCATCAAGGATGCGCCTGGGACGGCGGTGCTCGATGGCCCCCAGGTCGTGACAGCCGGGGCAACCTTCGCCATCGAGTGGCAAGGACCGGACAGTCTCAGGGACTACGTGGCCATATCAACGAAGGGGTCGAAGGACGCAGTATATGTGGACTACGTCTACAC
>JANTFM010000291.1 GCA_024763475.1 Acidobacteriota bacterium
TCACGCGATCGAGGATGTCTGCGACGAAGTCCTTGTGGACGCCGATCGTGAGCATCTTCAGCTTGATGTAGTCGCCACGATACATGTAGTAGCCCTTGAACTTACCCTTCCTCGAGGAGCGATTCGAGTCCTTGATCAGGAACCAGTCGTGTCCTGCGTGGGTCGTGTGCGCCACGACATGTATGCCGTGGTCATCGGCGGTCGTCCCGTTCTGGATGCGCATTTCCCGTGAATCCTGGTTGATGAACTCCACCGGGATGTCGAAGCTCGGGATGAAAGCGATATCGTGAAGGCCGTAAAGCCCGGGCTCCGAGACATCGCCGCCAATCGTCGCCGTGGCTCCCGCGGCGAGGGTCCGCTCGAGCACCGCATACCATTCGGATAGCGGCAGGTTGATATAGCTGGCGTCGTGCCACCAGTTGTCCTCGACCTCGAGTTCGACTCTCTTGTAGAAGGGCTGCTCTGAGGTCGACATGAGTGAGACGTAATCATCCGTTTTGAGGCCCACGACCTCCTTGAGAAAGGACCTTGGGGTGTAGTCGTTCTCCTTCCAACGGAAGTCTTCGGGAGGCCGGCCCATGGTGCCATCGAGAATGCGGCGCACGGAGGCGACGATCATTTCTTCGTCCCAGTAGTTGTTGGCCTTGCACCATTCGAGGTAGGACATCATCTGATCGAACATCAGCGAGTGGTTGAAGCGCCCGTCTTCGGCGAGTTCCCCTTCGTATGCCGAGCGGGGTACGGCCCCGTACTCGTCGTAGACCCGGAAAATCGCGTTGGCTTCCGAGCCTTGACTGAAGTGCGACGTGCCGCGGCTTGCGGCGTAGCTCTTGGCCTTGTCAACGTACTCCCAGTAGGCCGTCCACATCTCCGAGAGCTTGACCTCGGTGCCGTGGAGGCGTTTGATCTCCGACTCGAGATAGGAGGTGGCAGAGAAGCTCCAGCAGGTTCCGGTCAGGAACTGCGGTGTCGGCGGGAAGTGCCAGACGGCTTCGAAGGCCTCGGGCCCCTCTGGTGGATTCACGGCATCGAGTTCCGGGCGGAACTCCTTCTTCTTCTCCTTCTCATCTTTCCGGGTCTTCGTGATCGTCTCGAGGATCTCGTCGGTCTTCTCTTGAGCGGCCTTTCGCAGCTCCTCGTTCTTATCGTTCATCTCATCGATGACCGGGTACTTCGTCTGTTTGACGTAGTGGGCATGGTCCAGGCCCGCATCCTGGGCGCATACGGCCGGGCTGCTGATCAGGAGCAGAGAGAGAGCGGCAAGAGCGGTGAGCTTGGTGAGCGGCATCGTGGTTCCTCGTCAGGCCATCACGCGGCGGGACTCGCGGAGTCTCGCACGGGAGAGCATTCGGTCATAGTCCTTGGCGGAGTTGTCCCATGAGAGATCTTCCCGCATGCCTCGCTTGCGGATGCGGGCGAAGAGTTTCCGATCGCCAGCGTAGAAATCGAGGGCCCGGTCCGTGGCCCAGCGCAGGCCTCCTGCGTCCGGTGTCTCGAAGACGAAGCCGTTTCCTCGCTCGGGGTATTCCTCGATATCCAGGACCGTATCGGCGAGTCCGCCCGTACGGCGGACGATCGGGATCGCGCCGTAGCGCAACGCGACGAGCTGGCCGAGCCCACAGGGCTCGAAACGGCTCGGCATCAGGAAAAAATCGGCGCCGGCGTAGATTCGGTGCGCGAGTCCTTCATCGAAGCGCTCGTTACAGGAAACGGAACGGCTCCAGATGGCGGCGAGTCCGTGCAGCGGGTCGAGGAGCCCTGGCTGACCGGAGCCGAGCAGCACGAACTGCGCCCTTCGCTCGACCAGACTCGGTGCGACGTGTTCCACGAGATCGATACCTTTCTGAGGATCGACCCGGCTCACGATGCCCACCAGCGGCAGGGATGTGTCCTCGAGGAGTCCCAGTTCATGCTGGAGGGCGAGCTTGCAACGCTTCTTTCCCGCGGGCTTGGCCGCAGAATAGGGCGCCTCGATGAAGGGGTCCGTCTGTGGGTCCCAGCTCTTGGTATCGAGGCCGTTGAGGATCCCGACCAGGTCGTCGCCGCGGGAGAGCAGGTCCCTGTCGAGACCCTCGCCGAGGGCGGGCCAGACGATCTCCTCGGCGTAGGTTGGCGAGACCGTGACGACCTTGGTGGCCGACAGAATGCCTCCCTTGAGCATGCTCATGTTGCCCTGGATCTCGAGACAGCGGGGGCCGAGGTAGTACTCCGGCAACTGCAGACGCCGCGCAAGGTCCATTGGAAAGAGGCCTTGGTGGGCCAGGTTGTGAATGACCTGTACCGAAGCCGTATCCCAGAGGGGATCGCCTGGGAAGCGATGCACCCGGAGGAAGAGGGGTGCGAGTCCCGCGGGCCAGTCATGGGCTACGATGACATCTGCGGCCCGCTCCAGTTGGCGCAGGGCGGAGAGCGCCGCCCCTGCGAACCACGCATAGCGCAGCCCGTTGTCGTCGTAGGAACTCGAGCTGGTGCCGTAAATCCCCGGGCGGTCGAAGAACTCGTCGTGACAGATCAGCACGATGCGCACGCCCTCGTGCCGAAAATGTACGGCCGATCCACGGATCTCCCAGTTGTCGATGCGGTAGCCGATCCCCGTTCCGTCCATCGAGGCCAGTCCAAGAAATTCGAGAATTCGGCGATATCCGGGGAGCACCACGCTCACCTCGTGCCCATTGCGCGCCTGGGCGAGGGGGAGCGAGCCGACGACATCTCCCAGCCCGCCGACCTTGGCGAAGGGAACCATTTCCGGAGCGACGTGAACGATATGCATGCGGAAGATTATGGCGGAGAATCGCTTTCTCCGACAGGATTCCTTGACGAAGCAGGGTGGAGGGACCGGCGAATCCATGAGGTCCAAGGGAGGCAGGCATGGGAAGGACATTGATGATGATCGGCGCTCTCTTCGGCGCCATGGCCGTGCTGTTGGGAGCCTTCGGCGCCCACGGTCTCAAGGGCATCGTCACCGCGGAGCGTCTGGCGGTGTTCGAAACGGCGGTTCGTTACCAGTTCTTTCACGCGCTTGCACTGCTCTTCGTGGGCTTGCTGGCTCAGCGCTCAGTGTCGTCTCTATTCGGCCTGTCCGGCTGGCTCTTTGTCGCGGGCGTGCTGATCTTCTCGGGAAGTCTCTACGCACTGGTACTGAGTTCATCACGCTGGCTGGGTGCCATCACGCCCATCGGAGGCCTGGCGATGATCGCCGGGTGGCTGGTGCTCGCTGTCGCCATCTGGCGTGACGGTGGGACATTGTAGGTTTCGGAGGATCCCTGATGAAGCAAGAGATGGTCATTGAGTTTAGAGGTGGAAAGAAGGTCACCGCTCTCTACAACGGGTTTGCAATCGAAACAGACCAGGCGGTCGAGAGCGGCGGCGAAGCCAGTGCGCCCGAGCCCTACGACCTTTTCCTCGCGTCGCTCGGCACCTGTGCCGGCTACTATGTCGTCGCGTTCTGCAAGGGGCGGGAGCTGCCGACGGAGGGCATCCGTCTCGTGCAGAGCTGGACCCGGGATGAAAAGCGCAAGCTGGTCGGGGTGGCGCTGGCGATCGAGGTGCCGGAGAGCTTCCCGAGTAAGTACCACAAGGCGCTGATTCGCTCCGCAAACCTCTGCTCGGTGAAGAAGGTGCTCGAGTCCCCCCCTACGGTGGAGTCGCGGGTCGTTGTCGTCAGCTGACTCAGGCACGGAGTGGATCCTCGCTGCCGGGCGGCTCGCGGGGCTCTCCGACTGCGGGATCGCGTCCTGCGCACCGTCCGAACACGGTGAGTACCTGGATGCCTGGATTGCCGAGGGCGCACAGGGTGCGATGGCCTGGATGACGCGCAGCGCCGAGATCCGCAAGAATCTTCGCTCGAAATGGACCTGGGCCCGCAGTGCGCTCGTCGGTGTGCTCGACTACCTGACGGAGCCGCGGGATCGCGAGGACCTTGGGGGACTCGCGCGCCACCTCTCCCGTTACGCGAGGGGGGCGGACTATCACGACCTGCTCAAGCAACGCCTGGCGGGATGGGCCGAGGCCCTCGAACAGGACCTGGGAAGGAGCTTCCGCCATGCGCTGCTGGTCGACACGAGTGCTGTACTCGAGCGGGAGCTTGCCCTTCGTGCCGGGCTCGGATGGATCGGCCGCAACACTTGCCTCATCGGTCCGCGGGGCAACTCGTGGCGCTTCATCGGAGTTCTCTTGACAGACTTGGAGTTGCCTGCGGCCGCGCGACGTCTACCGGAGCGTTGCGGGAGCTGCAGGGCTTGCCTGGACGCCTGCCCGACGGCGGCACTGCCCCGGCCCCACTTCGTGGACGCGACGCGCTGCATCTCCTACCTGACGATCGAGCACCGGGGATCGATTCCGGTCGAGTTGCGCGAAGGGATGGGGGACTGGCTCTTCGGCTGCGACATCTGCCAGGAGGTTTGTCCCTGGAATCGCCGGGTCGAGGCCGGGGGAGCTGCGGAGTTTCGCGTGGATCCCCGCTACGAGGAACTCTCTCTCGCCGATCTCGTCGGACTGGACGAGTCCGCGTTTCGAGAGCGTTTCCGCAAGACACCGCTGGCTCGGCCGAAGCGTGTGGGTCTCGTGCGCAACGCGCTGATCGTCGGCGCCAATCTTGGTGACCCTGCCGTGCTGAAGGCCGCGAGAAAGCTGTTGGAGGACCCGGAGGAGTCGCTGCGGGAGACCGCCCGCTGGGTTTCGGACCGAGATCTCGACGGTTGAGAGGCTCCCGAACGATCCCCCTGTGGAGCGAAGAATTCTTGGATCCTCGGCAGAATCTGTGGGTGCCCTCAGACTCTGGCAGCTTGCCAAATTGTTGATACATCGCGCTCTTGAAGGCGTGCGCAGTGCGAAATTCATACGGTCTTCTGGTGGCGACATTCCGTTGGTTGTTCAGGCCCTCGACAAACACCGGTAGAGAGCTCTCCTTGCGCACGACACCAGGCGAACAGAAGGTCCCGCCGGCCTCGCTTGGAGCGGGCGATCTTCTTCATGGCTTCGATCCGCGATCTCATGACGCGGGTGTGCCAGAGACCGGGGTCGTGGGCAGCCCGGTCGGGTCGGGCGTCGTCTCCGAACGGATCGAGAGTCTCGTTCCGCAGTGACTGCGGGGTGAGGGGGCTTCGGCTCGGGATCCAGCACGGGACCTGCCAGAGGGAGTGTGCGGTGTCCCGTGGCCGCCGCGCTGTCGTCCTTCGCCTCGCCT
>JANTFM010000292.1 GCA_024763475.1 Acidobacteriota bacterium
CATGACCCAGATCTCCAGCAGCCCGGGACGTATCAGGTTCTTCCCGAGAAGTTCCTTGTAATCCGCGATCTCCTGCTCGTTCGTCGGGTGGTTGGCGCGGTAGACGATCTTGCTGCCATCCGGAGAGAAGAAGGGTCCACCGTCATAGCCATAGCCGTCGGTCAGACGCTGCACGTGGCTGCCGTCGAGGTCCATCGTGTAGATGTCCAGGTCGCCATCCCGGGTCGAGGTGAAGACGATCTTGTCGCCCATGGGGGAGATCGTGGCCTCCGCATCGTAGCCTGGAGTGTCCGTGAGCTGCCGCAGCTGTGTGCCGTCGGCGTTCGCGACGAAGAGATCGAAGGTGTCGTAGATCGGCCAGACGTACCCCTGGCTGTGGTCTGGGACGGGGGGGCAGGCTTCGCCGTGATGGTGGGTCGAGGCGTAGAGGATCTGCTCGTCGTTCGGGAAGAAATAGGAACAGGTCGTCCGGCCCTTTCCCGTGGAGACGAGGGTGCGTTCCGAGCCGTCGGTGTTCATCGTGAAGATCTGGTCACACGCGAAGTCGCCGCTGGTGGACTGGAAGATGAGCTGCTTCCCGGAGTAGGAGAAGTAGGCCTCCGCGTTCTCTCCACCGTCGGTGAGCATCCGCAGGTTGGAGAAGTGGATCTCGCCCTCTTCCGGAGCGAGGGTGCGGGTTTCCCCGCTGCCGGAGCTTGGGGCGGACGCTTCGGGCGTTGCCGAGTCCTGGGGCGCCGCGCAGGACGCAAGGAAGACGAGAGTTGCCGTTGCGGCCACCAAGCTCAGCAGGTAACGCATGTTTTTTCTCTCCACTTTGGGTGTGGGTATCACGCTCGCTCTGCGCGACCATCGCACGCGCCTTCAGGGTCCGCAACCAGCTCGTTGCGACGGGTAAGGGTGGGCCTCGATTCCCGGATGCAGGAGGGCGAGGGCGAAGGCCGCCCCAAAGCTCCCGTTCTCCATGCTCAGATCTCCGCAGCAGGGCTGGCCCGGCTCGGTCCCGATGGAGCGCTGCGGCGAGGACGGCCCACAATGATCTGGAGGAACCATGAACGACCATCGGAGTACGATTCTCGCCTGTGTGTGCGCTTTGCTGTGCCTTGTGCTTCTGCCGCAGCCTGGCGTGCTGGCCCAAGAGCAAATCCTGTCGGGTGGAGTCGTCGTTCGTAGCCAGCCGACACGGGTGGGGCAGGGGCCCCTCGACCGGGAAAACCAGGCCGTGGCCATCCTCACCCTGCGGGAGACCACGCTCGAGGGGGGTGCGCTGCTTCTTCCCGGCATGTCCTTTCCCCCCGGTGCCCTGGTCCTCTCGGGTGAGTTGAGGAACGTCGGGACCACACGGGTCTTCCTTTCCTCCGCCTCCCCGCAGGTCGAGGCCTGGCTGGAGCCGGGAGACACGCTGATCGTCGATCCGCCCGAAGGCGTGGAGCCGCAACAGCACCAGCTCTCCTGCACCTGCAAGTGTGGAAGTGACTACGTGGCGGCGGACAATTCGACGCATCCCTGCAAGGACCTCGAGGGCAGTGAGTGCATCACGGGCGGAAAGAAGCACGAGTTCGAGGACTGCGGAATGCGCTACATCGAGGTCAGCAGCAGCTCGAGCCTGATGCTGGAGCTGGGTCGGCGGGAGGGCCGCTGAGCGAGCGGAGAACTCGACGGGGCGGCGGGAGGTGTCGTTGAGCATGCGGAGAATTCGGCGGGTCGGCGTGAGGGCCGCTGGGCGCGGAGAATTCGGCGGGTCGGCGTGAGGGCCGTTGAGCGAGCGGAGAATTCGACGGGGCGGTGGTTGCTGCTAGGATGGGGAGCTTGCTGGCGGGGGTTGCTGCTTCTGGATCCCCGCGTTCCCGAGACACTGAGTCCCTGGAAAGGAACCTTCCGATGAGTCGGCGCCCGCCCCGTTTCGCTTCCGCAGATTTGAGTCGTGCCCTTGCCTACGCGGCCGAGGTCCACGAAGGCCAGTTGCGCAAGGGCGGCGACACCCCCTACTACTCCCATCCGTTGCTGGTTGCTGCGATTGCGATGGAGTTCGGCGCGGATCTCGAACAGGTCCAGGCCGCGTTGTTGCACGACGTGATCGAGGACGGCGCGGGCCCCGGCCCCGAGAAGAGGGCCCGCCTCAGGCAGGCCTTCGGGGAGCGGGTTTACGAGATCGTCGATTTCTGCACCGACTCCGATGTGGACGGTCATCCCAAGGATCCATGGCAGCCCCGCAAGATGGCCTACCTGGAGCGCCTGGCGGTGACCACTCCGGACAGCAAGCTCGTCGCGGCGGCCGACAAGCTCTCGAACGTCCTGACGACACTCTTTGATCTTCGCCGTCACGGCTCACTCGCATGGAACCGCTTTCGCCAGGGTCGGGAGAGGATGCTCTGGTACTACGACGAGTGTCTCAAGGCGCTGAGCGCCGGAGAGACCACGCCCCAGCTGCGCGAAGTGCTCGCGGAGTTCGAGGCGCGCATCGCCGAGTTGAAGGCGTTTCCGATCGACGACGAGCGGTGATGCGCTAAGCGGCTAACGCGTCTTCAGCAGTTCCATGTAGGCGCCGATCTCCTGGCAGCTTTCGAAGTCCAGCGTCGCATCGATGATGCGGTCCTGGGCCGAGGCGTCGAGCACCGCCTCCGAATTGGCGCGGAACTTGGCGATCAACTCGTCGTCGCTGAGCGGGTTCTGCGGGCTGCCCTTGGCATGGTCGACCGTCTCGACCAGCTCCCGGCCATCGTTGGTCGTGATCGTCGCGATCGCGCGCTTGGTCCCGGGGAAGAGCGCATCGATCTCGTCGTTTGCCACGACCTCGATCTTCGACAGCAGATTGCGGATCCGCGGGTCAAAGAGCTTGTTCTGCTCGAAGGAGTTCGGGAAGACGCCACCGTCGGCGGCCACCGCGGCGAGGCAATAGGGGAGCGAGTGATCCGCCGTTTCCTTGGTCTGCGGATCGTACTTGCTCGGATCGCTGAGAATGTCTGCGCCGCGAGCCGTCGTCTGGATATGGATCTTGGCGAGATCCTCGGCGACGAGACCATGCTTGCTCATGATCAGCTGCACGGCCGACATCGGCTGGTGGGTCAGCGCCTCGGTCGGGAAGGCCTTGTAGCCGCAATCCAGGATCATGAAGCTCTCGCCGAGCCCCTTGAGCAGTATTTCCGGCTTGAGTTCCACGTTGTGGAGCACGTGCTGGAATCCTTCCTTGCCCTCGATCACCTCGGTCGGCCCCTCGTAGCCCTCAGCGGCCATCTGCGCCGCGAGCACGCCCGCCTGGGTCGCGAGCGGATCCGCCGTGTTCTTCATGTTGGTCAGCTGACCCGCGACGACGCCGCCGAGGGTGTAGTGGCTGCTGCCGCTGATGCCGGCGGCGGCGACGAGTTGCTCTGCGTCGAGATCGTAGATCCGGCCCGAGACGAAGGGGCTGACGAGCTGCGTCAGGGTCGCGTGGTGCCAGCCGACTTCCCGAACGCCCGGGAAGCAGGCCAGACACCAGCGCAGCTCCAGCTCGTAGGCGATGAGGATCGCGACCAGTGCTTCGCGGCCGCTCTTGCCGACAGCTTCTGCCGGCGAGAGGGCGCCGAAGATGAGATCCGAGGGATGGCTCGGGTCCTGCTCCCAGTAGATGTCGTTGTAGTCGAGCGCGCGGACCAGCAGGCTGTTCATCAGGGCTGCGTTGGCGGCGTTCGTCTTTTCGCCGCTCCCGATCAGGGTCGACTCCGGGGTGCCGCCCTGGCGCCGAACGAAGCGGTACATCGACGCCATGTCCTTGTTGTTGACGGCCGCGAGCGCGCAGCCGACGCTGTCGAGAAGGAAGCGCTTGGCCTCCTTGAGCTCGGCGGCGGGAATATCCTCGAAGCGCAGCTTCAAGACAAAATCGGCCATCTGGCGAGTGATGGTGCTCATGGTGGATCTCCCTGCGCGTCCGCAGTGCTCTCCGCGAAGCCGGATGCCTGCGGGCTGGACATGATACCCAGCTTTCCGCTGCTGCGATCCCCTTTTTTCGGCCGGGCCGGATATCTCGACCGCCCTCGATATCTCGGCCCTCAGGGACATCTGGAGGGACCGGTCAACCCATCAGGTCCAGGGTCACTCCGCCTCGTCGTCTCCCGGGCCGCTCATCCAGAGCGCGAAGCTTGACACGTCGTCCATGTCGAAGTCGCCATCGTGATCGAAGTCACTGAGGCTGTCGGCGAAAGAAATCGCATCCTGCCGCTCACGGGAATACGCCAGCTGCAGCCCGGCAAAGTCGAGCACGTCGAGGTCCCAGTCGCCATCGCGGTCACCGGGGGCGTCGACGATCAGCGAGGGAACCCGCTGGGCGCGGTAGATGACCATGGGTTTCTCGCCGACGCGGACTCGGAGCAGCCACACGAGGTGATGATCGAGCGTCACCTCGAAGACCATCCCGACGCGAGCCGCCGACATCAGCCGGTTGCCGTTGGGCAGTTCGTCGATGTCGCTGCCGGACTGGGAAAAGACAGGATGCCCGAATTCGTCATGAAGCCAGTGGGTCCACACGATTTCGGCGTTGGTGGGGGCCGCAGGGTCATCAAAGGCGATCTCGACGCCTCGCGAGTGCGCCGGAAAGCGCAGGTTGCCGTTGTCGAAGACCAGCAGGTTGCCGTTGGGCAGCATCTCCGGCGCGTGCTGGTAGCTAAAGAACCCGTCTCCGAAGGCGACCTCACCGGAGGGAGAGTCCATTCCCATGTTGTAGACGATCTCTCCCGTGTCGTAGTCGATGCGGGTGACGCGGCTCAGCAGCCGTGCGGAGAAGTACATGCAGTTGTCGGCCTCGTTGAAGAATGCCGCGTTGCCCCAGGTTCTGCCGCCATCGATCAGGTTGAAATGGTCCTTGGTAGACCAGCTCCAGGTTTCCTCCAGGCTCTGACGGTCGAGGACAACGATGCGGTCGCCGCGGATCTTCCTGGTCGATCCCTGGGGCGTCCAGTCGTCAGACACCAGGATGATGACCTTCCCGTCAGGCATCCGTTGCGTATCGTGATGAACTTCGTAGTCCGGCTCGACGGGTGTCGACCAGAGGATCTTCCCGTCGAGAGATTCCTCGAAGGCCGCGCGGGCTCCACTCAGCCGCGAGCGCGCCATCTGGAGCCTTCCGTCGGGCCAGAGATGGAGGGTGCCGATTCCTCGTCCGCTCAGGGTGGGCTTGTAGAGGAAGTAGACGATCTGACCCTCCGCATCGAC
>JANTFM010000293.1 GCA_024763475.1 Acidobacteriota bacterium
ATGGCGGGCCCGTGCGCGATCGAATCCCCCGAACAGATTCACGCCATCGCCCGCCGCATCGCGGCGGAAGGCGCACAGTTCATCCGGGGAGGAGCGTTCAAGCCCCGGAGTTCGCCCTACGCATTCCAAGGACACGGCCGACAGGCTCTCGGCTGGATTCGCGCGGCAGCAGACGCCTATTCGCTAAAGGTCGTCACCGAGGCGTTGGGCGAGTCGACTGTCGCGGCCGTCGCTGATCATGCGGACCTGATCCAGATCGGCTCGCGGAACATGCACAACTACACGCTGCTGCGAGAGGTCGCGGGGGCAGGCCTCCCCGTCCTGCTCAAACGGGGTATGGCCGCGACGATCGAGGAATGGTTGCTCTCCGGGGAGTACCTTCTGCATCATGGCGCAGAAGCCGTCGTCTTCTGTGAACGGGGCATCCGCGGCTTCGATGGCCAGACTCGAAACCTCCTCGATCTTTCTGCGGTGGCGCTCCTGGCCCACGTGCACCACCTGCCGGTCATCGTCGACCCCTCCCACGCGCTGGGCCGACGCGACCTGGCCCTCCCCCTGAGCCTGGCGGCACGGGCTGCGGGAGCCGCGGGCCTGATTGTGGAAACCCACGATCATCCGGGCGAGTCCCTCTCCGACGGTCCCCAGGCTCTGCGGCCCGAGGAATTCCACACTCTCGCACGCGCCCTGTCCGGCGAAGGCCTGACTCCCCAAACGGCCGCTGTCTCCGAGTGAGCCGCTCTCCCGGGAACGCAGGCCTGCAAGCCGCGCCTGGGAGCGGTGCCATGTTCGACCTGATCGCTCCCCGCTACGACCTGCTCAACCGCCTGACCTCGCTGGGGATGGATCAGCCGTGGAGACGAGCGACCGTGCGCGCCCTCAAGCTCTCCCCGGGCAGCCGTGCGCTCGACCTCGCCACGGGCACCGCCGATCTGGCACTGATGATCTTGCGCAAGCACACCCAGACCTCCGTCGTCGGCCTCGACCCCTCGTCGGGGATGCTCGCCATCGGAGAGCGCAAGGTCCGGCGCGCCGGACTCGACGGGCAGATCTGCCTGATCGAAGGCGACGCGCAGGATCTGCCCTTCCCGGACCACAGCTTCGACGCGCTGACGATGGCCTTCGGCATTCGCAATGTGCCGGACCGCGGGAAGGCCCTGGCGGAGATGGCCCGCGTCACCCGGAGCCGCGGCCGCATCGGCATCCTGGAACTCACCTGGCCAGAAGGGAGCCTGCTGGCCCCGTTGGCACGCCTCCATGTGCGCTACATCGTCCCCACCCTGGGCGCCATCCTCTCCCGGGGAGCGCAGTACAACTACCTGCGCGAATCCATCAGCGCGTTCCCTCGCCCGGAGGAGTTTGGGCGGCTGATCGAGTCGTCGGGACTGGATCTCCTCTCGATCACGCCTTTCGCGATGGGCGCCTGCTGCCTCTTCGTGGCAAGCCCCCGATGACCGCCGACGCGCGCAGGGGCCTCTCAGCCCGGTGGCATCATGGGTAGTCCGGGGCCGGAGCACGAAGTGGAGCTCTTCCTGCGCCGAGGAGCGGCCCGGCTTGCCCAGCACCCGGCGGGTGGCCTGATTGTCATTCCGGCTCCACGCTCGGAACTCGAAGCGTGGCTCGACCTCGACCCGGAGCAACCCGCCTTCTTCTGGGCTCCCAGCGCGGGCAACCACTGGGCGGGCCTGGGCCATGCGCGAAGCCTCACCTTGCCCCCCTCCCTGCCGCCGGAACTCCTGGCCGAGCGCGCCGCAGCACTTCTCGCGGAACTGCAGACACGCTGTCACCCTCTCGCCGCACCCCTGGCACCCCGCGCGTTCGGCGGACTGGCCTTCTCCCGCTCCCCGCCGGATTCCGACTCCTGGGCCAGTTTTGGCGCGGGACGCTTCACCCTTCCCCGCTGGCTCTATCGTCATCACGCGGGCGGCGCCTCGCTGGCGCTCGTGGTCCTTCCTGGTGAGGGTGACGAGACACTCGGTGATGAGTGGCCGCGCCTGCAGCGGATCCTGGACGCGCTGAGTCACCCCACACCACCGGCAATGCACGGAGTCACGCGGCGCCAGACCACGTGGGAGGAGCTTCCTCTCGCAGAATGGAATGCGCAGGTGGAAGCCGCCCTCGAGGCCATCCGTGAGGGACGCCTCGAAAAAGTCGTGCTCGCCCGGCGCTCCCGGCTGCCGCTGAGTTCACCCCTGGCGGCCTCACGCGTGATGCACCACCTGAGAGAGAGCTCGCCCTTGGGAACCCGCTTCGCGATTCGCCACGGGAGACGGACCTTTCTCGGAGCCACCCCGGAACTCCTGGTCGCCCGCGAGGCGGAACGCGTGTGGAGCGAGGCCATCGCGGGCTCCTCTTCCGGTGACCTGGCCTCGGAGATGCTCTCTAACCCCAAGGAGCGTGCGGAACACGCGCTCACCCTGCGGGACATCGTGTCCGGGCTTCGCCCGCTCTGCTCGTCGCTCAACACGGCCTCGCAACCGGACCTTCTCCGCCTGCGTCACGTGACCCACCTGGTCACACCGATTCGAGGCGTGCTCGCCGGCAATCATCACGTCCTCCGGATCCTGGCGGCACTGCACCCGACGCCGGCCGTCGGGGGCTGCCCCCGCAGCGACGCACTCCGCTGGATCGACGCCCATGAGGAGGCCCACCGGGGCTGGTATGCTGGGCCCGTGGGATGGTTCGACGCCCGCGGCGATGGTGAATTCCGCGTCGCCCTGCGATCGGGCCTGTTCGGAGACGACGAGGCCCTGCTCTATGCGGGGGCAGGTATCGTGGAAGGCTCCGTACCAGGAGAGGAATACCACGAAACGGCGCTCAAGCTGCGAGCCATGCTCCTGGCGGTGGAGGGTGCCCTGGAGACCTGACGCGTGAGTGACCATGAGGCGCCCAACTGGGCCGATACGCAGCTGCGCTGGTCACGCCGGCTGATCGATGGGTTGGCCGCGTCAGGTGTGCGGCATGCGGTGATCAGCCCCGGCTCCCGTTCGACACCCCTGGTGCTGGCGGCCCATGCGTGTGACGAGATCGACTGCCGACTCGTCGTCGACGAACGCTCCGCGGCCTTTTTCGCCCTCGGACAAGTACGCGCCAGCGGAACCCCCAGCCTGCTGATCTGCACCTCCGGAAGCGCCGCAGGCCACTATCTTCCCGCCGTCATCGAGGCTGAACGCAGCAGACTCCCCCTCATCCTGCTGAGCGCGGATCGCCCCCCGGAGCTACATCATCGCGACGCGGCGCAGACGATCGACCAGGTCAAGCTCTTCGGTAGCTACCTGAGGCTCTACGTCGAGCTCGGAATGGCCGAAGCCAGCCCCCACCTGCTCCATGCCCTCGGGCACAGCGCGGCCCGCGCCGTGTTCGCCTCGCGCACACCCATACCAGGGCCGGTCCAGATCAATGCCTGGATGCGTAAGCCCTTCGAGGGGTCTCCTTCCGTGTTGCAGGACCCCGCACCGGCACCTCGCGTGGCGACCTTTCCGGCACTGCGAGCCCCGGATCCCGCCGGCATCGCGGCCCTCTCGCTGGCCTGCCGGGAGGCGAAACGCGGCGTGATCGTCTGCGGCCCCGCGCCCCTGTGGCGCCGGAAGTCCCTCGCGGCCCTCGAGCGCCTCTCCGAGGCCACCGGCATGCCGATTCTCGCGGACGCCACCAGCCAGCTACGCTTCACCGCTCCGCGAGAACGGGGTTCCCGCTGCGAGCACTTCGCGCTCCTCGAAAGGACGGGTTTCTTCGGCGGCAACCAGCAGCCGGATCTCGTCCTGCAGCTCGGAGGGGCCCAAGTCCTTGGCCTCGGGGACACCTGGAACGGGTGTCCCCGCGCGATTCTCACGGACTACGGCTGGCAGGACTCGACACAGCAAGCCCAGATCGTCGTCCACGGCGATCCCGGACGCACCCTTGAGCAACTCGCGCAGAGCTGCTCTGGGACACCGGGCGATCCTCACTGGGCCGCAAAGCTGGAGACCGCGGACCAACGCACAAGCGAGCTCCTGGGGCGCCTCCTCGATCATCCCTCGGCTGGGAGCCCCCTCTCGGAGGCTTCCGCCCTGCGGGCCGTGCTGCACTCACTGCCTGGGGATGCCTTGCTCATGCTCGCCAACAGCCTCCCCGTGCGAGAAGCCAACGCCTTCGCCGGAAGCGCCGATGCCGACGTCGCGGTCCTTCACCAGAGAGGCGCCAACGGCATCGACGGGACCCTTTCGGGCGCGGCGGGTGCCGCATCCGCCACGCAGCGGCCGGTCGTGCTGCTCTGCGGGGATCTCGCCTTCCTCCACGATCTCGGCAGCCTCGCACAGGCCAAGGATGAATCGTTGACGATCGTCGTGTTCGATAACGGGGGCGGCCGTCTCTTCGAGCACCTGCCGATCGCGACCCGTCCCGAGGCCGCGCAGATCTTTGCCGATTACTTTGTCGCCCGGCAGGACGTGGATCTCGCGGGCGTCTCGCGGGCCTTCGGCCTCCCCGTAGCCCGCGTTACGAATCGTGGAAGCCTCGCCGCCGCGTTCGAGGAACTGCAGCAAGGCGGGGGAGGCGTCCTCGTCGTCGCCATCGAGGAAGACTCTGTAACCCTTCACCGGAGAGTCCTCTCGGCGCTGGGTGACATGCTCGATTCCCTGTGATGGAACAGAAAACACGCTGCCTCGCCCTGCTCCACGGCTTCCTCGGCCACCCTACGATGTGGGACGAGTTTCTGTCCTTCCTGGAGCCCGCCCCCTGCGAGATCCTTCGCCCCTGCCTCCCGGGACACGCCCCCGGCGCGGACGCCGGAAGCGCCGGGAATGATGTCCTCGCCGACCCCAGGATCGGAAGGGATGACGGCGGCGCCCATGCCGGGAGCGCGAGGGACGGTGGATTCGCCGAGGCCGGGAGCGCGACGGACGGTGGATTCGCGGACACCGGGGGCGCGAGGGACGGTGGATTCGCCGAGGCCGTAGGCCGACTCGCGGGCCAGCTCGCGCCCAACGCTCCGCTCTGGCTCGCCGGATACTCCATGGGGGGCCGCCTGGCGCTGGGCCTCGCGATCACCCATCCCCGACTCGTAGAACGCCTCACGCTCATCGGCGTCAACCCGGGCCTTGCGGGGGCGGCGCCCCGCGCGGCGCGCCGCGAACTCGAGGCGCGCTGGATCCGTCTCCTCGAAGACGAAGGGCTCGACGCCTTCCTGCGCTACTGGAAGGA
>JANTFM010000294.1 GCA_024763475.1 Acidobacteriota bacterium
AGTTCATCGGCCGTCTCGATGATCGCATCACCTTCCTGCCGCTTTCGCCGCAAGCCTGCCGAACCATCGTCGAGAATATCCTACGGCGGGACATCGACCGTATCCGCGCGAACAAAGGGGTCGATATCCAGATGTCTAAAGAGGCGCGGAGGGCAGTGCTAGATTTCTTGGGGCGCGAGGCCTTTCGCCGTTCGACCGATGAAGGGGCGAGGGGCGGGCCGCGCGCGGTCAACCAATTCATCGTGACTCCCGTGATCGATCTCTGGTCCGAGTACGAGGACGAGTGGCGCCGGACAGGTGCGCTCACCATACAAGTGAGTACGCGCGGCAAAGGGAATGAGGAAACGATCGTCCTGGAGAAGGTGGGTTGACCTCACAGCAGGCTCTACCTGTGGATGCGGCCAATGCGGAAGACGGTCGTGAAGGGTTTGTTGACACGGTGCGCTTGTCCGAGTTGCTTACGGACTTCGAGCAGCAGCTCGACGCCTCAATGAGCCCCCACCGGCTTGCTTTGAGCGATCTCGGCATGGACCGGAACGGCTTCGTCCCTCGACCCTATTCCAATACCGCCGTCCGTCACTGGCGGCAGGTGCTGCAGAAGGACCCGGACGATGTGGTGGCGCGGCACCATCTGGCCATCGCAGCGCACGCCCGTGCGATCGATTTGGAGCACTCGGAAGACCCAACGAGGTCTGATCGAAGCTGGAAGGAAGCCCTGGAGCATTGGGTTCGCCTCATCGAAGCTGACGCTTTCTGGGATTGGCTGACAAAAACGATCGCGGAGCGGGGCGCCCAGCAAGAGGCCTGCGACCTGCGTGAGCGCCTCCCTGTAGCACTGGTCCAGATGCACTTGGACATCGCGTTCGACGAACGGTCGCCGAATCACCGTGCGCAGTTCCATATTCAGTCGGCCAAGGACGCACCAGTGACGGAGGCGGTGCTTCGAAAGGCGCGCGAAGCTGTCTACAATCGGTTCTCGAACAGGTTCCCAGAAGAAGTCTGGATCTTGGGACAGGCTGACCCCAAAGTGCTCGCGGACACATGCGAGCACCTGATCGACTTTCTCGAGCGCGACCCGGAGAACGAGGCCGCGGTTATCGACCTGATACGTTTCCAGATGGGTTTGGTATATGCCCGATTCGTCAGTCTCACGGCGATTGGAGGCGATAACCCGACGGCTCGAGAGGAGGTGCTCCGGCAGTTGGCCCGAGACGGAGCGCGGTGTGCGCCGTATCTGGCTCTGCTCGGGCAGCGCACTGACTCCCTCGAGTCAGACATCGCTGAATCGTTTGTACGCTGGCATCGCGTAATGGGTGATGTCCATCGTGCGCTCGATGACTTCGCCAGGGCAGTGGCACTCTACGACGCACCATCGACGTTGGAATGCGGTGACGAGCACGAGGCGAGGCAATGTCGGGACGGCGCTGCGGAAAGCCAGGCACTGCACGCCCTAATGCTCGCACGCGACGAGAATCAGAGTGCCCTGGCCGAGATGGCGGCCCTGGAACGAAGGAGTACGTTGACGACTTGGGCGTGCTTCTATGGTGCTCAGGCGTACGCGCTACTCAAAAAGGCGAAAGAGTCAGAGGCGCTCTGTGAGCGGGGGATGCAACTCGAGGCCACGACCGCAAGTTCGGACACGGAGTACGCAGCCACCGTTGAGCAGGGCAAGATCCACCTACGCGAGTTGTTCTCGATTCTGAAGGTGAATCGTTTGCTCAATCAGGCCCGGGAACGCCTCGCCGACGACGAGCCTGAGAAGGCGCTGGAGCTTGTGGAGGAGGCTGGCGAGATCAATGATCACGAGGGCGTGCTCTTTCTTCGGATTCAGTGCCTGATGGCGCTAAAGCGCTGGGATGAGGCGGAAGCAACTATGGCGAACTTCCGGGAAGTTGCTGCGGGAGATCCTACTTCGCTAGAGGCGTTGGCATCACTCGAGTCGAATCTCGAGTTCAGCCGGTCCTTGGATAACATCGTGCGGGAGTTCAACAACGGTGGTGTCGAAAGCGCCGAGAAGTTCGCCGCGACACTGGTCGAGAAGGTACGGGATCAGAATGCGAGACACAATCTCTCCATGATGTTCGCGGCCGCGGCGGTCCAGATTGCCAACGAGCAGGTGGACTCTTCCGCGTTCGAAGAGTCAATGGCTGAGATCATGAAGCGAGCGCAGTTTGCGGCGAACGCAGGTACGGCGTTCGTGACATCTAATACGCTGGCAATAACTCCATCGGCATTGCCCGGCTCACGTTTCGGATATCTCCCATCCTGTCCGGTGTGTAACGGGGCGATGTCGCCAGCGGGCACTAGTTTGGTCAACGAGATCCTTAAGCGTGCCAGATCGGCGGACGGTTTCAGCGTCAAAAGCGTGGACCATTTCTGGCGCACCTTCGCTTCACACCTCTGCGCGAACTGCCGCATCAAGTTTGAACATCGGCAGGGAGGCCTCCGCCTCGCCGCGCATCTGCTGCGTGAGGCGCTGGAGCTGGATCCGAAAAATGAACACGCGCGGAATAACCTGCAGGCGCTTACTTGAAACTTGTGTAGAGATTCAGATGATGATTATCGAATGGAAACGCGGCCGGAATCCCTATGTGGACAATCCCTACACACGTCTGCAATTGAGCCCGAATGCCACGGCGCGGCAGATCCTCCAGCAACAGAAAGATCTGCTCGTGAAGCTCAAGGCTGGAAAGGCGCTGCAAGTAGGGCGTCGGTCGCTGGACGAGCACGATATCGCCGAGGCGGCTCGGAAGCTGCGGGATGCCGCGATCCGCGCAGAAGCCACATTGTGCGTCCACCGGCCGCTCCAAACCGGACGGTCGCGGTTGAAGAAGCTTCTGCAAGCGCTGGAGTCGGTGACGGCCGTGCCGGAGACCGTGCCCCCTGTGCGGCTCGTACATCCGCTGGCCGTTTTTTGGTTTCTGCCGGCGCCGAGTCTCGCGTATACAGAGGCGCCGGCCCTCGAGGAGTTCGAGCTCGTCTCTGCCGACGATCCGGAAGACCACGCGCTCGACATTGTCTTTGATTGCTAATTAGGGGCTAGACACATGGACATCGGTATTGACCTCGGTACAACCTACAGCGTAATTGCCGTGAAAGGTCAACGTGATCCGGCCGGCGACTACCCGCAGGGCCAGTATCTTCCAGAGTGTGGCGTTACGGTCATTCCCAGTCCGTTCGGCGAACTCACGATTCCGTCGGCCTACTGGCAGAACCCGGATGATCCCAGCGAGGTCTTGGTCGGTAGCGATGCCAAGGAGGGGGCGAAGGACGGTGCTACGCCGATCCTTTTCTCGAAACGGAAGATCGGGACGACAGAGGTCTTTCGCTTGGGCAATACTACCCTCACCGCCGAGGATGTCGCGGCTAAGCTCCTCCGGTACTTGAAGGAGTGCGCAGAGAAGTACTTGGGCGAGCCCGTACGACGTGCGGTGGTCACCCACCCGGCGTACTTCGATCGGAACCAAGTCGAAGAGACTCGAAAGGCCGCAGAGAGCGCCGGGTTAGATATGTCCGTCGGCGACGAACAGATGATCATGGAACCGGCCGCGGCGGCGTTGTCGTTCATCCAGGACGATCCGCGTGATCCACTACGTGTCCTCATCTATGACTTGGGCGGTGGGACATTTGACGTGACCATACTCGAACGCCGGGAAGGAGTGACCACCATGCTCGCCTTCGACGGCGATCCCTTACTTGGCGGCTACAACTTTGATCGCCTGTTCGTGGAGTGGTTGCTGCAACGCCTGCGCAAGACCCTGAAGGAGGCCGGTCGAACCCTCACTCTCGATCCGGAGAATTCACCCGAGGACATGAGCCGCTGGACACAGCTGCTCCAGCTCGCCGAGCGGGTGAAGGAGGAGCTCACTCGACAGCACACGGATAAGATGCCGGTTCGCATCAAGGCGAACGATATTCTCGTCGACGACGACGGCAAGCCCGTGATGATCCAGGATCGTATCACGAGATACGAATACGCCCGGATCGGGGCTGAGGTGCAGGCGGCCGAGTTAGTCTCGACTGGCCCGGACAGGGGCGAAGGGGATGAGGTGCCGGCGCTCAGCATGCCTGAATATATCCAGACGACTATCCGGAGCGCGCGGAACGCCATCAGTAAGGCAGGGTTCACGGAGGAACAGATCGATCTCGGAATCCTGGTTGGAGGCTCCACGCAGGGACAGTGGATCCAGGAGGCGGTGTCCGATGCCCTCTCCTGTGAAGCAATGCTTCACTTCAGTCCGGATATGTGCGTGGCCGCGGGCGCGGCACTCCAGGCGGCGAACCTTCCCCCAGCCTCGACCGGGGAGGGCAAGGGCATCGAGATCGTTCCCGACGTTGGCTCCACGAGCCTCAATCCGAGCATCATGGTCACCGGGACCATCCGGCGGGACGACGGTAGCGAGCTCGATGCGGAGACCCTTGCCTCATACGACGTGCTGCTCCACCTACCTGAAGGGGGCCACACCGAGCCGGTCAAGGCCGGCCAGGCCGGTGTGGTGATCTTCGAGGATATCGAGCTGCTCGAGGACGAGCCGTCGTCGTTGCGCTTCGAGGTCGTCGACCAAAGAGGCGGTCTGATATGCGATCGCTCGTTCCAGGTTCTCTATGAACCCAGTGGGGGGGATGGTGGCATAACAATCCTGCCGGTCGTACCTAAGCCGCTCTACCTGCCCACGGCGAGCGGGATGGTGCTCATCGCTGACGAGGGCGAGGAGTTGCCGACCCCGGCGCGTCGCATCGTGCTGGAGCAGCTGCACGACGAAGATACGCTCCAGCTTGAGCTGTTCCAGGGCGACCACAAGGTGACGACGATCGAGCTCAAGGACCTTCCCGAGGATGTCGGGGCCGGCAGCGAGATCATATTGGAGGTGAAGCTCACCAAGCGGAATGTCATGCAGGGCATCGTGAAGATCCTGCGGAAGTTCCAGGTCAGCGAGGCTGACGGATACGAGCCGGCGTACGACGATGATGACGAGGGGCGGGTGGCGGCGTCGATGCCGGTGAAGATCCCCTTCCCGCCGATCGTGATTCCGGAGAAGCCGGAGCTGTTGCGCAAGCTGAAAGACATGGAGGCCAGGCGACAGGAGTTGCTGCAGCCTGAAATTACCCCAGACGCAGAGCGGCGCACGCAGATTGGCGGTGAGGGTGGTAAGGTAATCCGTGCCATCAAGGCGCTC
>JANTFM010000295.1 GCA_024763475.1 Acidobacteriota bacterium
CAAGAGCTCGAAGGGGGGGGCTGCGGACGGGGAGCCATGGGGTCCTCTGATCCGGCTCTTCGTATTCATCGCCCTGGTCATTGGAGGGCGATCATTCCTTGTGGCTTCGCTGACGACCTTTCTCCCGGTCTACGTCATCGCGAGGGGCGGCTCGCTCTGGCTCGGGGGCGCCGCCCTGGCCTTGCTCCAGGGAGCCGGGGCCGTGGGCGCCCTCGGGAGCGGGACACTCAGTGATCGAATAGGGCGCCGCAAAGTGCTGCTGATGGCCGCCTGTGCATCTCCAGTCCTGATGTTGGCCCTGGTGTTGTTTCCCGGTGTCCTGACCGTTCCCATCCTGCTGGCGCTCGGTGTCTTCACGTTCTCGACGAACCCACCGCTGCTCGCTCTCGTGCAGGAGCGGGCCGGCAGCCGGCCCGCGCTGGCGAACAGCCTGTTCATGACCACCGGCTTCGTGCTGCGTTCCGCCGTCGTGGTCGTCGTGGGCTACGTGGCGGATATCTGGGGCCTGGAACGAGCGTTCCTGGTCAGTGCGATCGTGGCTACCGGGGCGATTCCGGGTGTCCTGGCGCTCCCCAGAAGGAGTTCGTAGGGTTTGCGGCCCGTCCGCTTTTCTTGCCGCCCGCTTTCCGTCAAAGGCGGTTTAGAGGATAGGATTACGACTCGGGAGCTGTCTTCAGATAGCGACCCGTTGGAGGCGGATCGTGCGTGGGTTCCGGGGGTTGCTTCTATTGCTTGTCGTTCTTGCAGCGCTCTGGTCGTGGCCGGTGCCTTCGTTTGCCGAGGATCAAGTGAATTTTGGCTCGAGGTTCTCGCCCTACGAGCCCGTGTACTTCTCGGTCGGGTGGCGCGACAAGGTGAACGCACGCTTCCAGCTCAGCTTCAAGTACCGCTTCATCAATCCGGATGCGAAGTTTGAGACGAAGGGGAGATTCGTCGAGGATCTTTACGTTGGATACACGCAGACCTCGTTCTGGGATCTTGAATCCGAGTCCGCGCCCTTCCACGACACCTCCTACCGGCCGAGTCTCTTTCATCACCGGGTGCTCAAGGTGGCGACTCCCGGAGACGGACCAGGATTCTCGTACACGGCCGGGTTCGAACATGAGTCCAATGGGCAGTCGGAGGAGTTCTCGCGCAGCATCAACGTATTTTTTGCACAGCCGAGCTGGACCTGGGGCGCGGAGGATGCTTACCGTCTTGGCGTCGCCCCGAAGGTCTACGTCTATCTCGGCGATCTATCGGACAATCCGAATATTGCGGACTACCGGGGGTATCTAGACCTCCATCTGAGCTGCGGCAAGAAGGACAGCTGGTTCTTCAAGGCGATGCTGCGGAGTGGGACGAAGAAGCATTTCAGCAGCATTCTTCTGGACGTGAGCTATCCGACCTACCGCCTGTTTCGTGGTGCTGTTTATGCCTTTCTGCACTTCCAGTATTTCAATGGCTGGGGCGAGAGCATCCTGGACTACAACCGGAAGCGTCCAGCTCAATACCGGGTTGGTATCCTGTTGACCCGCTGAGTCACCATCGTGCGACGGGGGACCGTGTGAGGAGCTTCGCGTGAGCGTAGAGACTAAACCCAGGGAGTCCTCGGTTCGTCGGGCGCGCTGGGCACTCGTCATGGTGACGGTCGTGATGGGGGTGGCCCTCGTAGCCTCTGCTGTGACGAACTTCCTGTTTGCCCATCGGCATTCGAAGATGATTTCCCGGGCCTCGGGGGCCTCCATCGTGCGGGCAGTCTCCGTTGAACTGTGGCGTGTCGGTCCCTCGGTCGATGCCCGCTCCGCCGAAGTCCAGGAAATCCTGGAGTGGCTGCTGCTGGATCTCTCGGAGAAGTACGGTCTGCGCTACCTGGCGCTCGTTGATCGCGCGGGGACTCCTGTCGCCGAGGCAGGGGAGCGTGTGGATCTTCCGCTGGACCTCAATCATCCCCCGATGAGCGGATCTGGTGCGATTGAGCCGGTTCCCGTCGGATCCCGTCTGCGCCTCATCGTTCGAGCATTTCACCACGGGCCGCCGCCTGGAGGTGGTCACTTTCTCGGCAGGCCGGGAGGGCCGCGAGAGAGGCGTCCGTTCTTGCGAGGCCGCCGACTGGTCATCGAGTTCGAGCCGGTCACCGCCCGCCAGATAGCGGGCAGCGCGTTTCGGAACCTGATCGTCAGCTTGGCGGCTGCAGCGATTCTCCTTATTGCAAGCGTCATCGCCTGGCGTCTCTCCAACCGCGCGGCCCGGGTGGAGGCCCAGCTCGAGCGGGATCGGCAGCTCAAGGTCCTGGGGCAGATGTCTGCGGTCCTTGGCCACGAGTTGCGAAACCCGCTGGCGTCGCTCAAGGGCCACGCACAGCTGATTCTGGAAAAACTGGCCGCCGACGATCCCTTGCGGCCCGGTGCCGAAACCGTGGTAGGAGAAGCGTCTCGACTCGAAGAGTTGACCGAGCAGGTTCTCGATTTTGCGCGCACCGGGGAGGTGGAGCGTGCTCCAACCGACGTGGCGAAGCTGCTGCGTGCGGCTTCCGAGCGTTCGGGTGCTGCGCCGGTGCTGCTTGAGACCCCCGCCGAGATACCAGATTGGCCCGTCGATCGTGCGCGATTGGAACAGGTTCTGCAGAATCTCCTCGTCAATGCGCGGCAGAACTCGCCGTCGGATCACCCGATCATGTTGCGCGCGGAGTTGGGCCCGCGTGACCTGATCGTCGAGGTCCGTGATCGGGGAGAGGGGTTGGAGGCCGGTGACGAGGAGCGCGTCTTCGAGCCCTTCTACACGAAGCGTGTGCGGGGCACGGGGCTCGGCCTGGCTCTCTCTCGCCGTATCGTCGAGGGACATGGCGGGACGATCTCCGCATTCAACCATCCGGAAGGCGGCGCGGTCTTCCGGGTCGTGCTTCCGCGTTAGCGGGAGGAGGGGACGTGGCCCGAGTTCTCGTGGTCGATGACGAAGCCGGCATCCGTTCGTTTATTCGAGAAGTGCTCGAAGGGGAGGGGCATGAACTCGTATGTGCGGCCGATGGGCTGGAGGCCAGCGGGATCCTGGCCGCACAGTCATTCCACCTGATGATCACTGACCTCAAGATGCCCGGCATGGACGGCATGGAGCTGCTTGAGCACGCGCGCACGACGGTTCCCGAGATGGAGGTCCTGCTCCTGACGGCCCACGGGACCGTGGAGAGCGCGGTGAGAGCCATGAAGCTCGGCGCGTTCGACTACCTGGGCAAGCCCCTCAGCGGTCCGCCGGAGCTGCGTCTGCTCGCGGCGCGTGCGCTCGAGAGGCGCCGCCTGCGTCTGCTCCACGAGCCGGCCCGTCGTGAGACCGTTGTCGAAGTGGTCGCTGTCGATCCCTTGATGGCCGAGGTCGTGGACAGACTGCGAAAGGTCGCGGAGACCCCGGCGAGCGTTCTCCTCCTTGGCGAGAGTGGCACGGGCAAGGAGGTGGCGGCGCGCTTCGTGCACCAGACGAGCCCTCGCGCGGACGGGCCCTTCGTGGCGGTCAATTGTGCGGCGGTCTCCGAGCAACTTGTCGAGAGTGAGATCTTCGGACACGAGAAGGGAGCGTTCACCGGTGCGACCGAGCGGCGCCAGGGACGCTTCGAGCTGGCGGACTCCGGCACGCTCTTCCTCGACGAGGTCGCAGAGCTGGATCCAGGCCTTCAGGCCAAACTGCTGAGAGTGCTGGAGGAGCGCAGCTTCGAGCGTCTGGGAGGAGCTCGCACGATCCGGGTCGATGTGCGCCTGATCGCAGCCACGAACCGCAAGCTCGAGGAGGAGATGCGGCGGGGCCGCTTCCGCGAAGACCTCTATCACCGGCTCGCGGTCTTCCCCGTACATCTTCCCCCGCTTAGGGATCGGCCGTCGGACATCCTTCCGCTCTCAGAGCACCTGCTGCGCAAGGTGGCACGGGAACTCGGCCGTCCCGGGCTCCGTCTCGAGCCGGAGGCTGCGGCCAAGCTACAGGACTACGCCTGGCCGGGAAACGTGCGTGAGCTGGGCAACACGCTCGAGAGGGCTGCGATCCTCGCCGGAGACGAGACGATCTCCTCCGAGCACCTGGTTCTTGCCGGGGCGGCGCCCGCGTCCCCGTCAACGTTGTCAGGGACGCTCAAAGAGATCGAGCGAGAAGCGATTCGCCAGGCTCTCGAAGCCTGCGACCAGCACCGCAAGAACGCGGCCAAGAAGCTGGGCATCGGCCTGCGCACCCTCTACGAGAAAATCAAGGACTACGGACTCTAGGGCATCACCTTCGCCCACTTGCGCTGCCTCGTCGTGGCTCAGTCAACCGGCGAGCTCATCAACCTGGGTCATCGCGTTCAATCAACCTGGGTCAAGACTGCGCTGGGCGGTCGCGTTGGTTAAGTGAGGGAAATACGGTGTTTTAAGGAGATTGATCTGTATGGCAGCAGCCATTGGGGTGCTCCTGGGTCCATCAACCTGGGTCGTTGGGCCCATCAACCTGGGTCAGAATCGAGCGACGCGGTCATGTTAGTTAAGTGAAGGAAATACGATGTTTAAGGAGGTTGATCTGCGTGGCAGCAGCCATTGGGGTGCTCCTGGGCCCATCAACCTGGGTCGTCGTTGGATGCCGGGTGGTCGGGCACGATCTTCGCTTGCTGAGGGGCTCTCTTGGGGCTGCGAATTCCGCATCTGCTCGCAGGCGCGGAGTGCGAGATCCGCAGCATGGTTGGTGGCCCATCAACCTGGGTCATGTTTCAGTGGCTTGCTTGTGTTGGTTAAGTGAAGGAAATAAGGCGCTTAAAGAATTTATTGTGCGCGGCGGTAGAATTGGCGCGCCTCTTGCTTTGAGATGGGGCATCCAACACAACCCAGCCATCTGGCTTTGGAGAGAAAGGAACGCACGATGATGAAGAAAGTTACGATTCTCGCGCTTGGCATCGCGGTATCCGCACTGGTTTTCCTGCCCACGGCCCTTGCACAACGGCCCGATTGTGACGGGTGTCCCGGAGGACATGGTCCTCGTGGCGAAGCTTTTGGCCCCGGCGGTCCTCGCGGGGAGATGGGTATGAGTCCCCGGATGATGGAGATGCTCGAGCTGAGCGATGCGCAGCGGGAGCAGATGAAGGCGCTCCGTGAGAGCCACTTCGAGGCGACGTCCTCTCTGCGTGCCCAGCTGAAGGGG
>JANTFM010000296.1 GCA_024763475.1 Acidobacteriota bacterium
ACAAGCGGATGTTCGGCGAGAAACTCCTCGGCCTGCTCGGTTCAGAGAGCCTCAATAGCATGGCGGAGAACGGGACCCTGATCCCGTTCCTCGAGAAGCAGCGCTTCCGGGACAAAGCCCTCATCGACTACCTGGGCGGATGGATGAAGGCCATGCTCCCCCTTCGGGGCATGGAGATTGTGACCTACCACAAGAACTGGATCTACTTCGTGAATCTCTTCGGCCTGGAGGAAGTGGGAACCGTTGAGCCCAAGCCAGGTATCCCGCCCTCTCCCCGCCATGTGACGGAGTTGGTGGAGCTGATGCGAGCCAGGAAGGTCAAGATCATTCTGGCGGCAAACTACTTCGATGAGCAGAAGATCCGAACCGTCGCCAGCCGGGTCGGCGCCATCCCTGTGATCGTACCGCTCTATGTGGGAGGGGGAGACAACACCAGCACCTACCCTGATCTCGTCGATCACTGGACGAATAGCTTGATCAAGGCTGCCGCAGGTAATCCCCAGGGGGAATGATCGCCGATGTCGGAAAGCGCACAGTTCTTCGCAGCCCAGATCTCCCTGCTGGCCGTTGTCCTGGTCCTCCATACCTACATCGGACTTCACGTCGTCCGGCGGACCCTGATCTTCTCGGACCTCGTGCTGGACCAGCTTGCGGCCTTCGGAGCCCTGGTCGGCATCGGCTTCGCCGTCCAGTACGGGACAACGGGCTCCTACCTGCTGTCGCTCGCGGCCGTTCTGGTCGGCGCCCTCGCGTTGGCCGTGTTCAAACCGCGGAACAAGACGATCCCGCGCGAAGCGGTCATCGGGATCCTCTATGCCATGGCGCTGGCCGGATCGTTGCTCCTGGGTGACAAGCTCTCCGGAGGCGCGGCCTACGTCACGAAGACCCTCTCGGGCTCCATGCTGTGGGTGACTTGGCCTATCGTGGGGATTACCGCCGCGGTCTACGTGCTCCTGCTGATTTTCCATTACGTCTATCGGGAACGCTTTATCGCACTCTCCGGCGAGGGTGGCCACAACGGGAACACGAAGCTCTGGGATTTCCTCTTCTTCGCGACCCAGGGAATCATCACCGTTCTCATCGTGCCCATCGCCGGGGTCCTGCTGGCCTTCGCCTTCCTGATGATCCCGGCCGCGATCGCCGCCATGTTCACCCACCGCTGGGGCCACGCCGTACTCCTGGGATGGAGCGTTGGGATGGCAGCCTGTGTGGGGGGGGTCTGCCTCTCCTTCTACCAGGACCTGCCCTATGGGCCCACCCTGATCCTCTGCCTGGGTGCGGCCTTCCTCATTGCCGTTGGAATTCGCGTCGCGCTCCCGGCCGCGGGACGGAACTGAGGTCACGATGTTGCAAGCTCTGCCAGGTCTCTTTGATCTCCTCTGGCTGCCCTTCCTCGCATGCGTCGCGATGACGGCAATCCTGGGCTTTCTCGGACTGCATGTCATCCGGCGCGAGATCGTCTTCGTTGACATTGCCATGGCGCAGATCGTCGCCGTCGGGGCGGTCGGAGCCCACCTGCTCTTCGAGGCCCATGACGATTCGTTCTTGGCCTATGCGAGTGCTTTCGGCCTCTCGGTGTTGGCCGCAGCCTTCTTCGCCTTCACGCGAAGGAGGGTGCTCGAGATCTCCTCGGAGACGGTGATCGGGGTCTCCTATGCCATCGCGGCGGCCGCCGCACTCTTCCTGCTCGGCATAGCCCCAGGTGGCCATGTGCACGCCCAGCACATGCTCTCCGGGAGCATCCTGTGGGTGACCTGGCCAGACCTCGTGCTTCACGGCCTTGCCTTCAGCGCAGTTGGCGTGTGTTTCTATCTCCTGAGGAAACCGTTCGAAAAACTCTCCACCGACTATGAAGGCGCCATTCGCGACGGAATCAACGTCGTGGGATGGGACTTTCTCTTCTACACGCTGATCGGTGTCGTGATCACCTTCGCGGTCAGGATTGGCGGCGTCGTCGTCGTCTTCTGCCTGCTGATCATTCCCGCCACGATCGCCGTGATCTTCGCCAAGACGCTACGGGCAAGACTGCTGATTGCGTGGACTGCCGGGCTGTCGGGGAGCTTTCTAGGCCTTCTGTTCGCGGAGCGCCTCGATTTTTCCGTGGGGCCCGCGGTCGCCCTGCTGCTGGGCGTTGGATTGGCGGTGGCCGCTCTCTGGTACCGGCTGAAAGCCGCCCAGGCGGCCGCGCTCACGGTCGCAGTCGTCGCAGCCTATGTCGTGCTACTGACCCTGGCACCCGCAGCCGGACCCTCTCGCGCGAGACGCAACAGCCCCGCGGACCGAGGAGCCCTGGAGACGGATCCAGAGCCGGCACAAGAACGCGGCGCCCCCGCCCCGGTGTCCGAAGATCCGCAGGCACGTTGCGAATCGGTCCTCGAGGCCATTGGCCAGAACGCCGGGTCCGGCGTGGCCTCCGCCCTGAAGTACCTCGAGGAGGATCCGCCGATCTTCTTCCGCCAGCGGGTTGTCGACCGCTTGAACGAGGTGCTCAAGGAGCCCTTCGATTTCGACGCGATGCGGCCCTTCGCAGACCCCGACAATCGTGAGGCGGTGAAGGCCCTGGAAAGACGCTTCGGGAGCGGAGCGTCGTCCAGCCTTCTCGGCGCATCGCGGGCGCTTTCGGAGACTTGCGGGTCTGAATTTGCGTCTTGACCCGAGTTTTCAGTGACTTGTGGACCTGAAATCTTGAATCTTGACCCGAGTTTTCAGAGACCTGTGGAGCTGAAATCCCGGATCTTGACCAGGACAATTCGAAGGCCTGTGGACCTGAAATCCCGGATCTTGACCAGAACAATTCGAGACTTGCGGATCTGAAATCCCAGATCTTGACCAAAGATTGACAGCCTTCGCGTGTGATCGTAGATCCTCTCATTGCATACTGATCATCCCCCCATGGCGGACCTGTCGCCGAAACAATCGAAGTTCTGGAGGAAGCGATGCGGAGTTTCTGGATCGTGCTGTTTTGTTGTGCGTTCATCATGCCGGTATCACTTGCAGCTAAGACCTACGTAGATCTTGAGAAGAGCGTGGCCATCGACCCGGCACGGGGCGTCGACGAACTCGTCGATTACAACGCGCTGGTCCAACTCGGCCCTTGGGATGACCGCAACTATCAGCTGACCCTTGGCGACCTTGCGTTGCTGCCTGCGAACGAGAAGACGATTCACTCGCTGCTTCCCGCGTTCATGCGCGTCGAAGTGCGCAAGTCTCTTGCCACTTTCGGGGACCGAAGCGATGTCCGCTACCCGATGAGCGCCTTCAACGTCTTCCGTAACGACCTTGGCGGATACCTCGTGAACGGCAAGTACTACCGTGGGGCCCGCCGGGCTGGCGAACGCTACTTCGTATCGCTCCAGGGCGGCATCGAAGCGAATCCCGACAGACCCGGCGCCGACGAGTCCATCGACGCCGTCACCGGGGAAGTCCGCATCACCAACCCCGTCGGCGCGGCCGAATCCGCCATCGCGATCAACCCGACCGATGCCACCGAGCTGATCGCGGGAAGCAACGGCCCGAGCGGGGGGCAGCGGATGCACTACTCCAAGGACGGGGGTGCGAACTGGACCCAGGTCGACCTTCCCCTCGGCGGAAGCTGCTGCGACCCGACCGTCGAGTGGTCGACGGACGGTCAGTATGCCTACACCTCGACGCTCGGCTGCTTCTTCGTCTTTTGTGACCTCTGGTTCTACCGTTCCGACGACGGCGGCGTGACCTGGACCAGCCTCGAGGACATCACACCCGGGAGTCCCCGACGCGAGGTCGCCAACGGGGCCGATCGTGAGTTCATGCACGTGGATCAGTCGCCCGACTCTCCCTTCAAGGACAACATCTACCTCGCCTACCACAACAGCAACGTCCTCCGCATCGCCCGCTCCACGGACTTCGGCAACACCTGGACCGCCCAGGCCTTTGGCAGCGAGTCCGACGAGCGCGGCATCGCTGGCGATATCGCCACCGACAAGGACGGAGCGATCTACTACGCCTGGCCGGCATTCAACAGCAAGACGATTCGCCTCAGGAAGTCGACGGACGGCGGTGAGGTCTTCGCAGCAACGCAGGTCATCACGAATACCAATGCCTCCTTCAGCTTCCCGATTCCCGCCGTGGAATCCCGTGAGGTCGCCGTCTACATCGCCGCAGACACCGATCGTTCGAACGGCCCCTACGCGAACAGCGTCTATCTCGCATGGGCGGACGCAACGGCTCCCGAGACGAGCGATCCCCAACAGAATCACGCGCACGTGCAGGTCGCCTACTCCCGTGACGGAGGATCGACCTGGACCCTCTCGACCCCGCACGAGACGGACGACGAGCAGACCGTAGATCGCTGGCAGACCTTCCTCGAAGTCGGGCCCGATGGCGTGGTCCATGTCATCTACTACGACACGCGCCGCTCACCGGACCGCAGCGCCGCAGACGTGTTCTATGCCTACTCGACCGATGGTGCGCAGACCTGGTCCGCCCCGCGCCGCGTCACCTCCGAGATGTCCCCGAACATCCTCGACGGCTTCGAATTCGGCGACTACAGCGGACTGGACATCGTGATGGATGATCTGGTTGCGATCTTCACCGACAACCGCAACGAGGCTGGCGGAGGAGGCGATTCCATCGACGTCTACTTCGCGGGGATCGAGCCGGGCAGCGCGAGCGCTGCCGCACCGGGACGCATCCGGGGCGCCAAGGGTGTCAGCGGCTCACCGCTGACCCTGAGCAAGACGGGCGGTGACCTGACCCTGGACTGGAGCGCAGTCTGTGGCGCAGGCACGGACTACGCGATCTACGAGGGCGTGCTGCCGGATATCGAGAACAAGACCCAGAGGATGTGCTCCACCGGCGGTTCCACCACGGCCACGCTGACGCCAGGCGCCGACCAGCGCTTCTACCTGGTCGTCGCAACGGATGGCGGTGCCGAAGGCTCCTACGGGCAAGCGAGCGACGACACCGAGCGGACACCCTCTGCTGCGCCCTGCCACCCGCAGGACATCGGACCCTGCCCGTAGACCCGGACAGAATCCCCGGACCCAGACAGAGCCCCAGGACCCGGACAGAGTCCCAGGACCCAGACAGAGCCCCAGGACCCAGACAGAGCCCC
>JANTFM010000297.1 GCA_024763475.1 Acidobacteriota bacterium
GACCCTCCGCGTGCCGATCCCTCTCCGGCAGGCGGGTCGCGTGGTCCTTCGCGCGCTCCCTGTGAGCGGGTGGGTGCTCACGGATGAGAGGGCCGTAAGAGTCGCGGTGGAGGAGTGCTCCGCCGCGGGAGCCCTCGAGACGAGCGGGGCCTGGTGCTGTGGAGAGGATCTTACGGCTCGAGCTCACGAGCTTGGTCTCGTGGGCGCCATCTGCCTGGGCGCGGCGTGCAGTGCAGAGGAATGGGTAGATGAGATTCATGCGTCGCTCTAGCAGAAAAACGCAAGGCGAAGCGGAGCACCGTGACAGCCCGTTTCTCGCCAGCCCCGGGAGCATGCCGGGAGCATGTGAAGAGGGTCCGTGGCAGAGGGAGCCCCATCCACGGTGTTTCGGCTGCGAGTCTTCTAGCGCGCAGGCTCCCAGGTCTTGGCTTCTTCGGGCCGTGCTGATCGTGCTCCTTCTTGCCGCGTGCTGGCCGCTGCTCGCCGCTCAGGAGCAGAAAGGTGGGCAGAAGGAGGAAAAGAGCCTGCTCCTTGGCGTGGTCGGCTTCTATAACCCGCGCCTGATGTACCTGAAGTACCAGCCTCTTGCCGACTACCTCTCCAAGCACACCGGTCGCGAGTGGAAGCTCGAGATCTCGACGACCTACGAGGAGACGGTGAGGGATCTGTGCTCGGGCCGGCTGGCCCTCGCGTACCTGGGGCCTTTCACCTACGTGCGGGCCCACGCCGCCTGTGATGCCATGCCGGTCGTCCGGCTGAACACCGGGAGAGACGCTTACTATCACTCGCTCATCATGGTGCCGGCCCGGAGTTCACTTGACAGCATCGAGGAGCTGCGGGGAAAACGCCTGGGGTTCGGCGCGGCGCTCTCCGTATCGTCGCACCTGATGCCGCGCTGGTTGTTGCGCGAACATGGCCTTGAGCTGGGCCGGGACTACGATGCGACCTTCCTCGGTCATCATGACCGTGCGGCTCGCGCCGTACTCTTGGGAGACGTCGATGCCTGTGCGGTGCGGGATACCATCGGCAGAAAGTTCCTCGAGCGCGGCTTGCGCATCCTGGCCACTTCGGAACCGATTCCGAACTTCCCCCTTGTCATGCCATCGGCCACGGATGATGAGCTGATCGACAGCATTCTTGACGCGCTCGTGCGCCTTCCCGCAAATGATCCAGAGGTTGCGCAGGAGATCGCGGGATGGGACGAGGAACTCGCTGGAGGGTTCGTCCCGTGCGGGGATGGGGAGTTCGATCCGATTCGGACGATCGCGAAGGAACTCTTCGGTGCGCATGCTCTCACGGCCGAGATCGCCGAGCTTACCCGTGGCGGGGAGGCGCGCTGAGATGCTGCGCCTCGGTCTGCGAACCAAGTTCTTTCTCTACTCCAATACCCTGATCATCGTGACGATGACGATCGTCACGGTGCTCGCCGTGGTCCACGGCCGCAGATCCCGCTACGAAGCGGTCCGCCTGCGAGGGCGGAGCATCACGGATTCCCTCTCGATCCCCATCACGGATGCCCTGATGTACGAGGACCTGGGCCTTGTGACGGAAGAGGGATTGATCGACAACTACACCGGGGAGATCCTGCGCCGCAACCAGGACCTCGTGCTTTACGTCATCGTGGCGGACCCGACGGGAAAGGTCACCCACTCCAATCGGTGGGAACTTCTAGGTGCACGTTTCGACCGGGCGCTCGGCCCGGAGCAGATAGGGGACGAGTCGTTGGCGCAGATCATCGAGATTCCCGGGGATGGCCGGGTCCTCGAGGTTCGCTCCCCACTTAATATTTCGACCCATTTTTGGGGATCGGTGATCGTCGCGTTCTCCCTGGAGCAGATCGACGAAGAGGTGCGAGCCATTCGACGCAATGCGATGCTCGTGGCGCTCATCCTGATGATCGGCAACTCCCTGATGACCGCGATCTACGTCGAGACGCTGATCCGGCCGCTCCTGAAGCTGCATCGAACGATGAAGAGAGCGGGACGAGGCGACCTCGCGGTGCGTGCCGATTGCCGCCGGGGAGATGAGGTTGGCGAACTGGCGGAAGCCTTCAATCGGATGATGGATGAACTGGAGGACTCCCGGCGGCGGGAGAAGATCGCTCAGACGCAACTCGGCCATACGGAGAAGATGGCCGCAGTTGGCACCCTGGCGGCGGGTGTTGCCCACGAGGTCAACAACCCGCTGGGCGGGATTCTCACCTGCATCGAGAATCTGCGGGCCGATCCCGACGATGTGGACATGCGCGAGCGCTATCTCGGGATGATCACGGATGGACTCAAGCGTATCGGCCGCACCGTAGCGAACTTGCTCGATTTCTCGCGTCCGCGAGAGCTTCAGGCCGAGCCGACCTCCATCAACCACAACCTCCGCCATGTGTCCGAACTGGTCGAGTACCAGGCGCTTAAGGTCGGCGTCGAGGTCGTCATGGATCTCGATCCACACGAGCCCACGGTACTGGCCGATCACTATCAGATGGAGCAACTCTTCCTGAACCTGATCCTCAACGCGTTGCAGGCGATGCCGGAAGGAGGCACCCTGACCTTGGGCACCCACTGCCGGGGCGATTCGGTGATCGCGGAGATTCGCGATACGGGTGAAGGGATTCCGGAGGAGATTCGAGACCGTATCTTCGACCCCTTCTTCACAACGAGGGAGGTCGGCAAGGGAACCGGGCTGGGTCTCGCGGTGAGTCACAGTATTGTGGCGGCGCATGGAGGCATCATGGGTGTGGAGAGCGCAGTGGGTAAAGGTACGGTGTTCCGGATTTCCTTGGCTTCGATGGACTCTGCCGCGGAAGAGAGGGCGGGCTGATGGCGGTTTGCTCGAGACGTCTCCTCATCGTCGAGGACGAACCTCTGCTCCGTGTGAGCATGGCGGATGCGCTGCGCAAGGAGGGATGGACCGTCGACGTGGCGGAAGATGGGGTGGAGGGCCTCCATTTCTTCGAGCAGAACCTGCACGATGTCGTCGTGACGGATCTCGTGATGCCCCGTATGGGTGGCCTCGAGCTGCTTCGCCGCATCAAGGGCCTGCACCCGGATGCCACGGTCGTCATCGTGACCGCGCACGGCAGTGTGGATCGCGCGGTCGAGTCGATGCGCGACGGGGCTTCCGACTTCCTGACGAAGCCCTTTTCGATGGCCCAGCTCCTGGTCCGTCTCGACAACGTGTGTTCGGTGCGGGTCTTGCGGGAGCAGAACGAGCGCTTGCAGCAGCAGCTCGAGGACAAGTACGCGTTCTCGAGCATCATCGGCAAGAGCAAGAAGATGCAGGAAGTCTTCGAGCTGATCCGCGTGGTGTCCCGCTCGGACGCCAGCGTTCTGGTTCATGGCGATAGCGGAACGGGCAAGGAACTCGTGGCGTCGGCGATTCATTTCAACTCGCGCCGGAGGACGAAGGACTATATCCGTGTAAGCTGCGCGTCACTCCCGGAATCGTTGATCGAGTCCGAGCTCTTCGGTTACGAGAAGGGGGCCTTCACGGGCGCGAATCAGCGCAGGGTGGGTCGCTTCGAAGCGGCGAATTCCGGGACCCTTTTCCTCGACGAGATCGGTGAACTGCCGCTTTCCTTCCAGGTCAAGTTGTTGCGCGTGCTCCAGGAGCGGCAGATCGAACGCCTCGGATCCCACCAGCCTGTCAATCTCGACGTACGGATCGTGGCGGCGTCGCTGCGGCCGCTGGAGGACGAGATCCGTGCCGGCCGCTTCCGCGAGGACCTGTACTTTCGGCTGAATACGGTCACGATCCACTTGCCTCCGCTAAGAGAGCGGCGCGAGGACATCCCCTTGCTCGCCAACCACTTCCTGCAGGAGTTTTCGACGGCTGCCGGCAAGCAGATCGAGGGCTTCACCGACGATGTGCTCGGGGTCTTCGATGCGCATCCGTGGCCCGGCAATGCTCGCGAACTCCGTAACGTCGTTGAGCGTGCCGTCCTCTTCTGCCAAGGACGGCGGATCTGCGCGGACGAGCTGAGTGCCGGAATTCGCAGCGGGACCTTTCTTCACCCGAGCCCGGTCCCCGCAGCGGGCTCGGGTGGTGTCCTCACGATGCACGACGCCGTCGAGCGGGCAGAGATCGAAGCGATTCGGGCTGCTCTTGCTTCGACCAACGGTCGCCGGAGCGACGCGGCCGAGAAGCTGGGTGTGTCCCGCAAGACTCTGTGGGAGAAGATCAAGAACTATGGGATCAACCCGGATGCCTGACAGCCCTCGCGGAGAGAGCCGCGCTCCCGGGAGCGAAGCGCTTCCGGGGATCACGAGTCTCCCGCAAGGTCCCGTTCCGTTCTCTTCCTGTGCGCAGCCGAGGATTGCACAGCAGGCGTCTGGTCGCTCCCGTGTCAGCTCAGGTGACCTGTATGCGTTCAACCGCCTCCGTATCGCTTCGGGTTATCTGCCTGTGCTCAGCTGTTCCTGTGTCACTTCAGGTTTTCTGTCGGCATTGGACGGCCCCCGTGTCACTTCAGGTTTCCTGTCGGCATTCGACGGCCCCCGTGTCACTTCAGATTTTTTGCGCCCGGACCTCCGGGCCATCGGAGATGGTCATGAGAAGCTTCCGATTCACCTCGTTGCTCCTGCTCACCGTTCTCTTCGTCCTGGGAGGCTCGATGGCCTCGGCAGAAGACAAGACGGGAGAGCCAGGAGACCACCTCGCACTCGCCCATGAGCATCTGGTCAACCTGCTGGCGAAGGCTCCGGAGAAGAAAATCAACTTCGTGGTCGAGAACTACGACCAAGCTCAGATGCTGCTGGATCTTTGTGCCGACACCTATTTCGACAAGGGCCTGAAGTCGCTTGGCGGGGCGGACAAGGCGGGCTTGCTCGCGGCCTCGGTCATCGATGCCTGGAAAGATCATGAGGTGCGCTGGGAGGAGAAGACCTTCTTTGCCAGTGAGGCCTTCGAGGTTCGTAGTGCGCTGGGGGCAGAGCGGCTCGGCGGGCTGCTGTACGCGGTGGCGTCGATCATCGTCCGCCTGGAGGAAGAGGGTACGCACACGCTCTCCGCTCGCGGCACCGCAGGGAGAATCTTCGCTGCGGTCGTCCCGGAGGCTGGCGAGAACGCGCGGATCCTTGATC
>JANTFM010000298.1 GCA_024763475.1 Acidobacteriota bacterium
GTGGCGAGTGCCACGACAAGAAGCTGGTCAAGGATGAGGCTCCGAAGCTGAAGAACGCCATGCACGAGACGTGTGGCGACTGTCACGCCAAGAAGCAGGAGGCCGGTGAGAAGGCTGGGCCTCTGACCGCCACCAAGGCGAAGCAGTGTAAGGAGTGCCACGTTCGGGCCAAGAAGAAGTAGAAGAAGTAGTAGCAGCGACGGAGCATGCGGCGGGATGGCCGCGATCTTCCGAGGGCGCCCCCAGCGGGCGCCCTCTTTGCGTCGGTCCTACCGCGCAGACTGCCGGGCCCTGTCTCTGAAATCCGAGCTTACTACTGGAGGTTTGCGATTGACGAGACCTTGGGTAGGCTCTAGGATTCCATGGCGCTTTACGCACGAATAAGTAACCCCGGCCATCCGGGGCCGAGTGTTCAGGCCTCGATGGCCGCGCCGGGCGCTCGCTGGCCCTTCGCACCTGATATGGGGGAGCGCAAGGGAGTGTCGGCGGCGCCGGCCACCGTATCCAGGCCTGATCCACGGTCCAGAGACGTGGGAGAAGGAGTATCGATGTGAACTGGGTGGTCGAGGCAGCCAGAGCGTTCTTGCGGGGCGTCTCCAGGAGCCGGGTCTCCACGGTGGGTGCGGTCCTGGTGACGGTGCTCTTTCCGGCACTGCTGCTCGGGACGCTGCTCGATATCTGGGGCATGCTCAACAACCCCTACTTCGGATTCATTATCTACCTGGTGATGGGGCCACTGTTCATCGTCGGCCTGATCCTGGTCTTCGTCGGGCTGCTCTTCTTCCAGCGCAGGGACGCGAGCCCGGTCTTCTCCTTCGAGTTCTTCCGCAAGCAGCTCGAGTCTCCCGACCGCTTCGAGCGAGTCCGCTGGGTGGTTGTCTTCGTCGTGTTCCTGACCGTTCTGAACGTCGTCATCGTATCGCTGTTTTCCTATACCGGGTTTCACTACACGGAGTCCGTGGCCTTCTGCGGGCAGTTCTGCCACTCCGTGATGCATCCCGAGTACACCGCCTATCAGAACTCGCCTCACTCGCGGGTCAAGTGTGTGGAGTGTCATATCGGCGAGGGAGCCAAGTGGTTCGCCAAGTCCAAGATCTCCGGGGCGCGGCAGTTCTTCGCCGTGGCCTTCAACACCTTCAACAGGCCGATCCAGACTCCCGTTCACGGGCTGCGCCCCGCGCGGGACACCTGCGAGGAGTGTCATCGGCCCCAGTTCTTCTTCGGAGAGAAGCTCTACGTCAAGCACAAGTACCTTCCCGACGAGGTGAACACCGAGGTACAGACGGTGCTGCTGATGAAGGTCGGCTCGGGTGGAGGGGCCGGACACCGGGCCCACGGCATCCACTGGCATGTGGCGGAGGAAAATCGCATCGTCTACAAGCACTCCGACTGGGGCCGCCAGGATATCTTCGAGGTGAGGATGACCGACGAGAGCGGGGAGGAGGTCGTCTTCAAGACGGACGAAGCCGCCTCCGAGGATGCGGCGGCGGGCAAGAAGGGTGAGGGTCCGTGGACGAGGGTGATGGACTGCATCGATTGTCACAACCGTCCCACCCACATCTATCGCACCGCGGAAGATGCCTTGAATTACGAGCTGTTCACCGGAGAGATCCCGAGGGACCTGCCTTTCATCAAGCGCCAGGCCCTCGAGGTCGTCGCGGACAAATACGAGACCTCCGCGGAGGCCAAGCAGCAGATCGCGGAGCGCCTGAAGAGCTGGTATGAGCAGGAATACGGGGACCTGATCAAGACCAGACCAGAGCTGCTGGAGAAGGCGATCGCGGGGGTGCAGAAGGCGTTCTCGGAGAACGTATTCCCGGAGATGAAGATCTACTGGGACACCTATCCCAACTTTCTCGGTCATCCAGATTATTCGGGCGGCTGCTTCCGCTGTCATGACGACGAACACCAGAGCGAGGACGGCAGGGTGATCTCCGGAGATTGTGACCTGTGCCACGTGGTCCTGGCCGAGGACGAGCCGAACCCGGAGATTCTCGGCTTCATGCAAGCCACGAACTGAGGGGAGTCGAACTCGCTCGAGAGCGGTCGCGAAGTGATCATATGTACGTTACTGGCTAATTACTTATTGACACCTGGCAAGTAGAGATCTTATCCTTTCACATCTCCAGGTTCAGTTTCCCTTCTCGCTAGAGGATCTTGTCATGGCTGCCCGCTCGCCTTTCTCCAGAAAGACCCGCGGCTGGATCACTGCCGTCGCTGCCGCCGTCTTGTTGCTCCCGGTCTCGAGCTTCCTCGGGGCTCAGGAGAACGACGACTGCCTCATGTGCCATGAGGACGAGGAACTGACGGGGCAGCGAGGAGGCAAGGAGATCTCGGTCTGGGTGGACGCCGGGAGGCTCTCGAAGTCCATTCATGGGGACCTCGATTGCGTCGAGTGCCATATCGATCTGGAGGGGATCGACATGGAGCACGATGAGGATGTCGAGCCCGTCGATTGCTCCCTCTGCCATGACGCTCAGGCGGAGCAGCACGCCATCTCGCTCCATGGACGGGCGGCGGCGAAGGGAGACAAGCTCGCTCCGCGGTGCACGACCTGCCACGGGCATCACGACATCCTCTCCCATACGGATCCCCGCTCTCCCACCGCCACGATGAACATCCCCCTCCTCTGCGGCAGATGCCACCACGAGGGATCACCGGTCTCGCTGACCCACAAGATCCCCCAGGAGAGCATCCTGGAGAACTACTCCCTGAGTATTCACGGGGAGGGCCTGTTCAAGAAGGGCTTGACGGTCACCGCGGTCTGCACCTCTTGCCACACCTCGCACGAGATCCTCGAGCACACGGATCCTCGCTCGAGCATCAACCGGAATAACGTCGCCAAGACCTGCACCAAGTGCCATGGGCGCATCGAAGAGGTCCATGTCAAGGTGATCGAAGGGCGTCTGTGGGAGGAGCAGCCCCACGCGATTCCCTCGTGCGTGGAGTGCCACAATCCGCACAAGATCCGCCGCCTTCAGCAGGCACCCGGTGGTGCCGCCAACGTCGATTGTCTCAAGTGCCACTCCGATCCAAACCTGACGATGGTCAGGGAGGGCAAGCAGGTCTCACTCTACGTCGACGAGCCGGCCTACAATGCTTCGACCCACTCCGGCGTCGCATGCGCCCAGTGCCACACCGGTGTCAAGACCACGCTCCGGCGCCCGTGCGGCGCGATCAAGCCGGGGGAGAAGGTCAACTGCGCGATCTGCCATGCCGACGTCGTGCTGAAGTACGAGACGAGCACACACGGCCAATTCGCGGCCCAAGGAGACCCCGACGCCCCCTCGTGTCTCGACTGCCACGACAAACACGCCACGCAGGGGCACAAGCTGCCCACAGCGCCTACATACCCCCGAAACGTGCCGCAACTCTGCGGCCGCTGTCACCGGGAGGGAGAGAGGGCCGCCAAGCGCATCGAGAGCGATGTCGACGATATCGTCGGCAGCTACCAGATGAGCATCCACGGCAAGGGGCTCGTCGAGAGCGGGCTGATCGTCTCGGCGACCTGTACGGATTGCCACTCCTCGCATCACCCTCTTCCGAAGGAAGATCCGGACTCGACGGTCAACCACCACAATATCGCCAAGACCTGTGGCACCTGTCACCATGGCATCGAGGAGACCTTCCTCACCAGTATTCACTCTCCTCTGGTCTCCAAGCTGCCGGAGGACAAGCTGCCCACCTGTGAGGATTGCCACACCTCCCATTCCATCAGCCGAACCGATATGGGCAACTTCCGGGAGATGATGACCGACCAGTGCGGGCGTTGTCACGAGCCGGAACTCGAGACCTTCTTCGATACGATCCACGGGAAGGTCTCCCGTCTCGGCGACGAGCGGGCGGCGAAATGCTACGACTGCCACGGGACTCACAATATTCTCCCCGTCACGGACCCCCGCTCGACCCTCAGCCACAAGAACATAGTGGCCACCTGCGGTCAGTGCCACACGGGGGCCCACCGGCAGTTCGCCGGCTATCTGACCCACGCGACTCATCACGACAAGAAGAAGTATCCGTATCTCTTCTACTCCTTCTGGTTCATGACGATTCTCCTCGTCGGAACCCTGAGTTTCTTCCTGGTCCACACCCTGGCATGGCTCTATCGTCTCTGGAGAACCCGCAAGACCTGGCGGCCCCACAAGGCGGCGCCGAGAGAGCGTTTCTACCGGCGCTTCACCCGGGCCCAGCGAACGATGCACCTGATCATGCTGCTGACCTTCTTCACCCTGGCACTGACGGGAATGACGCTGAAGTTCTCCTACATGCGCTGGGCCCAGGCGGTGTCGGAGGGCCTCGGCGGCTTCGATTCCATGTCGGTGTTGCACCGGACGGCGGCCGTTCTCCTGCTTGGGGTTTTCGCTGCCCACCTGATACAGCTCTGGAGAATGAAGCGGGAATCAGGAAAGGGGCTGCTGAGGTTCATCTTCGACCCGGACGGGATGATGATCACGCTCACGGACGTCAAGCAATTCTGGGGTTCGTTGAAGTGGTTCCTCGGCATCGGCGAGAGGCCCCGTTTCGGACGCTGGACCTACTGGGAGAAGTTCGATTACTTCGCCGTTTTCTGGGGCGTGTTCATCATCGGCTCCACGGGGTTGCTGCTGTGGTTCCCGGAATTGGGCACCCGGATCCTGCCGGGCTGGACGGTGAACGTCGCGACCATCATCCACAGCGACGAGGCCCTGTTGGCGGTGGCATTCATTTTCACGATCCACTTCTTCAACACTCACTTCCGGCCCGACAAGTTCCCAATGGACATGGTGATCTTCACCGGAAGGGTGAGCCTCGAGGAGCTCAAGCACGACAAGCCGGAGGAGTACGAGAGGCTCATCGCGAGCAAGTCGATCAAGGAGATCGACGAAGCACTGGTGGATCCCTTCCCCAAGGAGTACGAGCGAGGCTTCCGCGTGTTCGGCTTCGTCGCCCTCACCGTGGGCCTGACGCTGATCCTCCTGATCGCCTACACCATGCTATTCGGCTATCGCTAGCAGGCGGCGAACACAGGCGAGAAACGACTCGTACTCGATGGGCTTGGGCATGTAGGCTTCGGGTGGCGGTATCTG
>JANTFM010000299.1 GCA_024763475.1 Acidobacteriota bacterium
TTCTTACGCGGGCCTTAACTCCGCGGGCTGGTCGCGGCCGCCCCGCGGTCGTATCCTCGCGGGATGGCAGCCCGCAACAGAGACCCCTGGCAGCAGGCGCTCGACGCCCTTTCTCACCGGGCCTTGAGCCGGGAGGAGATTCGCAGGAAGCTCCTCCGTGCGGGGCATGCTGGAGAGCGGGTCGCCGAGGTCATCGAGAAGTTGGACAGACTCTCGCTCGTCGACGATCGGGCGGTCGCCTATAATCACGCCCACCATCGCGCCAGGGAGGCTCGGCGCGGGTCCTTTCGCGTGCGGGGAGAGCTCCTGCGCCGAGGTCTCTCACCGGAACTGGTGGACGAGGTCCTCGACGAGGTGTTCCCTCCCGAACGACGGGAGGTGTACTTCCGGCGGGTCGTTGCACGGCTGGCGGGTCGTGAGGGAGAACCGGCAGACAGGACCGCGCGCGAACGCCTGGCGCGCAAGCTGATGCGGGCGGGATTTCCGGGAGGGCAGGTCAGCAGCTGGCTCGGAGAATCCCCAGGCGACGGCTATGACATGGGCAGCGAGGACGAGTGAGAATGAGATCCGAGGATGTTCGCAAGACCTTTCTGGACTACTTCGCGGCGAAGGGGCACCAGGTCGTCCCGTCCTCGCCGCTGATCCTCCCGTCGGATCCTACCCTCCTTTTTGCCAATGCGGGGATGAACCAGTTCAAGGAGGTCTTTCGTGGGCTGGAAACGCGACCCTACGTGCGGGCGTCGTCGTCGCAGAAGTGCCTGAGGGTTTCCGGCAAGCACAACGACCTCGAGGAGGTCGGGCGTACGCCGCGCCACCACACCTTTTTCGAGATGCTCGGGAACTTCTCCTTCGGTGACTATTTCAAACGCGAGGCGATCCTCTACGCTTGGGAGCTTTGCGTCGAGCACTACGGACTGGATTCCCAGCGCCTGACGGCGACGGTATTTGCTGGCGACGGAGAGATCGGGCCCGACGAGGAAGCGGCCCGTATCTGGCAGGAGGAGATCGGCCTTCCTGCAGAACGCATCGCGGCCCTCGGGCGGAAGGACAACTTCTGGCAGATGGGCGAAACGGGTCCTGCCGGACCCTGTTCAGAGCTGCACTTCGATCGCGATCCCGGGGGTCCCGCGGACGAGACGCCGGGGACGAACCCCGACCGGTTCATGGAGATCTGGAACCTGGTCTTCATGCAGTATGACCTGCAGCAGGATGGTTCCGTGGGGAGTCTCCCCGCTCCCTGCGTGGATACCGGGATGGGACTCGAGCGTCTTTGCTCGGTGCTCGATGGGGTCGAGAGCAACTACGATACCGACCTCTTCCAGCCGATCATTCAGCCCCTGGCCCATGAGGCGGGGCTGGTCTACGGTGTGGACCCTGAGAAGGACGTCTCGCTGCGGGTCATGGCCGATCACCTGCGCGCGATTACCATGCTGGTCTCCGAAGGCGTGATTCCCGGACCGGAGAAGCGTGGGGCGGTTCTGCGCCGGATCCTGCGCAGGGCGCTGCGCCATGGTCGATTGCTCTCCCTTCCCGTGCCGTTTCTTCACGCACAGGTTGGGCATGTCGTCGATATCCTCGGGGACACCTTCCCGGAGTTGCGATCGGCCTTACCCGTGGTCGAGAAGGTCGTTCGGCGGGAAGAGGAGCGTTTTGACCGCACACTGGCGGACGGTTTCGAGCGACTCGAGGAACTCATTGCGGCGGCACTGAGTTCAGGAGGGGAGTTCCCGGGCGAGGAGGCGTTTGTCCTCGAGAGCGAGCGCGGCTTGCCTCTCGATCTGGTCCGTGATGCCCTCGAGGAACGGGATATCCGCTTCGACGAGAAGGGTTACGAGAAGGCCCGCGAGAAGCATGTCGCCGCCTCCCGAGTGATCAAGCAAAGCGCGGGCCCGAGGGTTGATCTGGAACTCCTGGAGCCCTGGCGAGAGGGCAGTTCGCGTTTCCTGGGGTATGAGACGCTGCGCTGCGACGCTTCCCGGGTCCTCGGGTTGCTCAAGGGGGGCAAGCCGGTGGAGCGCCTCAGCGAGGGTGACGAGGGGGAGGTCGTGCTGGATCAGACCCCCTTCTATGCGGAGAGTGGCGGTCAGACCGGCGACAGGGGTGTGCTGTTTGGAGCTGTTTTGCGGGCAAAGGTTCTCGGCGCGACGACGCCAATCCGTGGCGTGACGCTGCACCAGGTGCTCATGGAGCAGGGAGGCCTCGAAGCCGGTCAGATCCTTGTCGCCGAGGTCGATGGCGAGCATCGCGCGGGGATTCAACGGCATCACAGCGTCACGCACCTCCTGCACGCAGCGCTGCGGAGGGTGTTGGGAACCCATGTCAAGCAGGCGGGCTCGCTCGTGACCCAGACCCGACTGCGTTTCGATTTCTCCCATTTCGAGGGGGTCAGCCCAGCCGAGCTCAGAGAGATCGAGGAGATCGTGAACGCCGGAGTGATCGGCGACGTCCCGGTCGTGACCGAGGAGATGCCCCTCGAGGAAGCCCTCGACGGAGGCGCGATCGCATTCTTCGGCGATCGCTATGGAGCCCAGGTGCGGGTGGTCAAGGTTGGCGATCTGAGCACCGAACTCTGCGGTGGCACCCACGTCAAGCGCTCCGGCGAGATTGGGAGCTTCCGGATCGTCGCAGAGAAAGGCATCGCTGCGGGGGTTCGCCGCATCGAGGCGGTGGCGGGTCCTTTGGCGGAAGAGCTGGCACGAAAGGATCGGGAGTTGCTGGCGGACCTGGCCTCCCTTCTCGGCAGCTCTCGCGCGGAACTCCTCGGGACGACGGAAAAGAAAATCGAGCAGTTGAAGGCGCTGCTCAAGGAAAACGAGGATCTGCGGCTCAAGTTAGCTCGTGGAGCGTCCACGGAGACGTCAGAGCTTGTCGACGTGGCCGGGGTCCAGGTCCTGACGCGGCGGGCGGAGGGCGTCTCCCGATCCCAGCGGCGGGATCTGGCCGACAGCCTTCGGCAGAAGAACCCGCGAGCTGTGGTCGTCCTGGCGGCTGCCGATGGCGCCAAGGCGGCCTTGTTGATCACTGTGGGAGAACAAATTCAAGACAAAGTGGACGCTCGCGAACTCATTCGGAAAATCGCCCCCCTGGTGGGTGGTGGTGGCGGAGGGCGCGCTGATCTGGCCGAAGCCGGAGGCAAGAATCCCGCGGGCATCGATGACGCGCTGGCGGCGGCCCCCGCGGAGGTCGCGGAACTGCTCGGCGAGTAGGTCTGCAGGGTGGGTCCAGTCCAGCTGAAACCCTATCTTCTCCTCTGTGATCCTGGCGACGGCGGTTCCTATCCATGACAGCACGGGCGAGAGGCGGCTCGCTCGGGGGCGTGTTCTGTTCGGCTGTCTGCTCGGAGTCATGCTTCTTGCGTTCCTCCCCGCAAGTCTCGCGGAGGCGAAAGCTGCGAGCCTCCGCCCCTACCAGCTGCTGATCGAGAGGATGGCGCTCCGTCACCGCCTGCAGCCTGAGCTTCTCGCGGCCCTCGTGGACGTGGAATCGGCCAGAGATGCCGAAGCGACCTCATCGGCCGGCGCCCGGGGGCTCGGTCAGTTGATGCCGGAGACGGCTCGCCGCTTCGGTGTGCAGGATCGGAGCAACCCGGAGGACAATCTTGAGGGGGCCGCCCGTTACCTGAAGTGGCTGCTCGCGCGCTACCACGGCGATGTTGAACTCGCGCTGGCTGCTTATAACGCTGGCGAAGGGGCCGTAGATCGCTTCTCTGGTGTTCCACCTTTTCCGGAAACATCCGCATTTGTGCGAAAGGTGATGAAGAAAGCGGGGCTCGTATCGGGCCCGGCAGAACGCTCTGCCACGCGTCCTCTCCCCAGGCCGGCGAGGCTCTTGCGGGCAAAGACGGGCAGGCTCGTTATCACCAACCGTTGACTCGGGTTCAAGTTTCTGGTCGAAGGCCCTGAAAAGTCCCGGTTTTTCTAGAAAAAAGCCCCTTGACACGGCTTCACATCAGCGTACTTTTCCGTCGACTAGGAGGAATTTGTGCAGGGCCGCCGCACATCTCTTGGTCAATCGAAACTGAGCAAACACAAAGAAAGGGGGTCGGTTCGTCAAGTCAAGGGACCAAAAGTGTTGGGGATCAAGCTCTTGAGCCCTCCAGCGCTGGCGGTTCACGAGTTCACGGTTCACGAGTTCAAGTGAAAAGAAGAAGAGTACGAGAATCACTAAATTGAGTTGGTAGAGAAAAAACCGAAAACCAACCAGGAAAAGGAGCCATTCAATGAGGAAGCTGATCTACGCCGCACTCATCGCTGCGGTGATGCTGTCCCTCGGGTGTGCAATCACGAACTATCCCGTCGTTTTTGATGACTTCGGACCTTGGGGCGACACCGTCATGGATTCTTTCTATGACCAGGCCTTCATCGTCCCCAGCTCCCAGGTCGCCACGATCTGGAGCGACGGCACCGACGAGCTGTTCAGCACCCTGGTGCAGGACAACCGTGCGGACCAGTGGATTTACACCTACAACAACTTCGACGCCACCGGCGCCGTAACTTTCCTCGATCAGACCTACTGTGATCCGACTCGCCAGAGCAACTGCGCGATCACGACCTCCTGGAACCCGGACTATCCCGAAGCTTATCCCCACGGTGACCAGACCAACGAAGTCGACGATCCTTTCGACTACACCCTCGACGACAGCTGCTCCGGTGCGCGTAGCCTCTCGCTGCTGCTCTCCATGACCTCCCGTATCGGTGAGTGTGGAAGTGGTGTCATGGCCGATCCGCAGGCCGCCGCCTACGAGTTCTCCATGCTGCAGCAGGTTGACTTCCGTGGCATCGCTGCCTACGAGCTCCCGATCGACAGCTCCATCGCGTCCTTCACCCTCACCAGCTATGACAACGGTGCGGTTGACACGATGCCGATCTACGGCCGTTTCACCGGTTACCTGGACACCGAGCTCCGTCTCGCGATCCCGATGACCCCGAACATGCAGTACCAGAAGCGTGCCCTCGAGCAGTTCACGAGCGCGAACGGCAACCGCATTCAGATCGACATGACCTACGGCTCCCTGACGGCCCAGTTCAACGTCGAGGTCGCCACCTTCTA
>JANTFM010000300.1 GCA_024763475.1 Acidobacteriota bacterium
ACGACCTCTATGCCTCGAAGCTGCAGATGATGCGGAAGACGGACGAAGGCTTCAAGTGGCTGGCAAAGACCGATGACGGGCAGCGGGAGGTCGTCGAGGAGGCGGACCCGGACCAGTGGTTCGCGGTGGGGGGCGCCTACTACGATTCGAGCGCCTCTTCGGTCATCCCGCTGGCTGGTGTGAACTACTCGAACATCGACTTCCTTGGCCGGGGAATGATCTTCAACTTCTTCTTTGCGGGCGCGTTCGCCAACACGAGCATCTCGAGTCCCGCCTTCCTCGGCTCCCGCCTGGATCTCGGCGTCGTGGGCAGCTTCTCGGGCATCAAGACGACCGACAAGAATTTCGCTTCCGGTGTCGAGATCGAGGAGGAACGCGTTCGCCGCCTGACGCAGGATGTGTTGATCACCGCGGGTTACCCGATCGGCAACTTCGTCAAGGCTCGCAGCGTCCTCGGCTTCCGCTACCGGAGCTACAGCGACGACAACAAGACGGCGGAGAGTTTCGTGCTTCCCGCGGACCATCTCGAGACCAGCGTCGCCTTCGAACTGGGCTTCGATCGCAAGGGATGGGGCTTGCTCGGACGATACGACTGGTCGCAGCGATCGAAGTGGGAGCCCTGGGGGCCTGAGGGGGCACTCGTTTCGGCCGAGGACGTGAAGCGGCAGGAGCAGTTCTCGAGTTGGACCCTGGGTTTCCAGAAGAGTGTCTTCCTGCCGTTCTTCCAGAAGATCGAGTTCTCCGCCAACACGATGGCGGGGCGGGACCTCGATCGCTTCTCCGCCTTCGACTTCGGTTTCTTCTCGGGCAACCGGGTCCGGGGCTTCAGCGGCTCGGGCATCCGCTTCGATCGCGGAACCGTCGGACAGTTGCAGTACTCCTTCAACCTGGCGGAGGTCGTGCGCTTCGATGCGATGATCGACCACGGCTACGTGCACGACGCGCGGCTCTCGAAGGACATGACGTCTCACACGGGCGTGGGGATCGCAGCGAATTTCGTGGGTCCCTGGCGAACTCTCGTGCGCCTCGATCTCGGCTATGCGCTCAAGAGCGACCTCAAGGAAGTCGAAGGGGACACCGAGTTCCTGCTCGTCGTCCTGAGGCTCTTCTAGCAGATGCGGATCCTCCTCGATGGCCGTCCCCTTCAGGGGGCGACAGGAAAACGGGGGGTCGGTCGCTATGTCCGTGACCTGGCCCTGGGCTTGTTGCAGGCCCCGGGCGGGCACGAGGTCGACCTGCTCTACAACCCCCGCCGGGAGGCTCTCGTCGACCCTCCGCGTCATACGCGAAGTGCCTGCGTGCCCGCCAGGGCTCCCGCCGGTCCGGCCATGGCCTGGGGTCGCCTCCTCGGGCCCTCCTGGATTGCCGCCGCCGGAGCGGATGCGTGGCACGCGACCTTCCTGGCGCCTCCCCGAGTGCCGCGGAAGCAGCCTTGGGTGGCGACGATCCACGACCTGATCCCGCTGCGCCATCCGCAGATGTTCAACGCGCGGCAGCTGCAGGTGTTTCGCCGCTCCTTGGCTCTCAGCGCGAAGGCGCCGGGCGTCATTGCCGTCAGCCGCTTCACGGCGGATCTCATCGCGCAGCAGCTGGGTGTCCCCGCCGGGCGCGTACATGTCGTGCCGCCGCCAGTGGAGCTCGCGGCCTTCGTCTCCCCGCCTTTCAAGGGCGTGCGGGGAATCTCTCAGCCCTACCTTCTGCACCTCGGGGGTTTCGATCCCCTCAAGGGAGTCGCGGACCTGCTGCTGCCAGCGTTTGCGAGCGTGGCCGCGCAGGACAAGGAGCTGCTCCTCGTCCTGAGTGGTGGCGCGGGCGAGGCGCGCACGGTGGCGGAGCGGGCGGCGCAGGAGCTGGGATTGGCGCAGCGCACGGTCTTCGCGGGGTACTTGCCCAGCCCGGCTCACGAGGCGGCCGTCGCGGGTGCCCGCGCGGTCGTGGTGTCCTCGCGCGAAGAAGGATTCGGCATCCCCGCCGTCGAGGCGCTGGCCGCCGGTGTTCCGCTCGCTGTGGGCCCGTCGGAGGCCACGCGGGAGATTGCGCCGGACCTGGCGTGCCACGCGCGAGATGATTCTCCCGCCTCCCTGGCCGCTGCCATGATGGCCGCTCTCGAGCAGGGGTCGTCGTCGCGGGCCGAGCGCCAGGCGGCCGCAGCACCCTACGACCGGCAGGAGGTCGCACGGCAGATGCTTGCGATCTACCGGGAAGTGGGCGCCGGATGAGACTCGGCGTCGACGCGAGAGTGTTGACCCATGAGGCGACCGGAGTCGCCCGCTATCTCGCCGGGTTGCTCCACCATTGGCCGGAGCTGCGGAGAGCGGATGATCGCCTCGAACTCTTCGTCGACCAGGACGCGTCGCAGCCTCTGCCGGGGCGCGCGGAATCAACCTGGGTGAGACGCTGGTCCCTTCCCGGGGGCGATCCTGCCTGGCGCCAGGTGCGTCTTGCCGCGGCGGTGAGACGGCGGAATCTCGACCTGCTCTTCTGCCCCTTCTACACGGTGCCGCTGCTCAGCCGCGTGCCGTCCGTGGTCACGATCCACGACGTGTCGTTCGCCGCCCATCCCGAGTGGTTTCGCAGGCGCTCCCGGCTGGCCTTTTCGCTGGCCGCTCCTTCGGCGCGCCGCGCACGCCTCGTGCTGACGCCCAGTCGTTTTTCCGCGGATGAGATTCAACGCCATCTGGGGATCCCGGCGAAGAAGATCGAGGTCACTCCCCTGGGCCTCGCGCCCCACTGGCTCGAAGCGGTTCGTGACGATGAACGCAGGAAGGCCCGCGAGTGGCTCGGGTGGGACGGGGAATACCTGCTTCACCTGGGAGCCGTGCACGCACGGCGCAACGTTGATCGGCTCGTCGAGGCGTTCGGGATGATGGTTCGCGAGAGGCCGGAGCTGCGCCTCGTGATCGGTGGGCCGGAGCTGGACCCAGGCGTGCGCATCGCGAGCCTGGCGCGGGAACTGGGGTGTGCGGACCAGGTGATCCGTCGGCCCTGGGTTCCCGAGGAACGGCTGCGTGGGCTGCTCGCCGAGGCCTCCGCGCTGGCCTATCTCTCGTCCTACGAGGGCTTCGGGATTCCGGCGCTCGAGGCGATGGCCTGCGGCGTTCCGGTGCTGGCACTGCGTCGCGCGAGCCTGCCTGAGGTGCTCGGCGATGCCGCGCTTTGGGTGGACGAGCCGGAGCCTTCCGTCGTCTCGGCGGGCCTTCGCGAACTTCTGATAGATGGAAAGTGCGCGCAGGACCTGGTCTCGGCGGGCCGCGAGCGCGCCGCACAGTTCACCTGGGAGGCCTGCGCCGCGCGGACCTTCAGCCTCCTGCGCTCTGCCGCGGGGCCGGGATCGCCGGAGTAGGGAATTGGAGAGAGCCATGGACCGTATTCTGGTTTTGTTGATGGCAATTGTTGTGGCGTCCTGTGCGCCGCCCATGCTCAGCACAGAGGATCTTGCAGATATCGATCAGTGGCGCGAGCAGCGTGCGACGGGGCTGCAGCGCGAGTATGGCTGGCTCAGCGTCGTCGGCCTGTACTGGCTCGACGAGGGCGTGCAGCGCCTCGGCAGTGACCCTGCCGCGGAGATCCGTCTCCCGGAGGGCTACGGTCCCTCGCTCGCTGGCACGATCGAACTCAGGGACGGGGTGCTGACGCTAGCTGCTGCCGAGGGGGTCCACTTCACCATTGATGGCGAGCCGGTGGTCGAGCGTGTGCTGCGCACGGATGCCGAGGGCGACCCGGACCTGGTCTACCTCGGCGCGCTGCGCATCGTGGCCCTCGCCCGAGGTGATCGCTTCGCATTGAGGGTGCGAGATCCCGCTTCGCCCGCGCGGCGCGACTTCGCCGGGTTGGAGTATTTCGATCCAGCACCCGCGTGGCGCATCGAGGCCCGCTGGGTGCCCTTCGACCCTGCCCGCGAAGTGGAGATACCGAACGTGCTTGGAACGACCTACACGGGATGGGCTCCTGGTCGTGCGGAATTCGAGGTGGATGGCGAGACCTACTCCCTGGTGCCGACCGTTGAGGACCCGGACGATCCGGAAGAGCCGCTCTTCTTCGTCTTCGGCGACGAGAGCAACGGGGAGGCGACCTACGGTGGCGGTCGTTTCCTCAGCGCGCCGCCGCCCCGGGAAGGACAGGTGCTTCTCGATTTCAATCGGGCCGTGTCCCCGCCCTGCGCGTTCACCGCCCACGCGACCTGTCCGCTGCCGTTGGCCGAAAATCGGCTGCCCTTCGTCGTGGCAGCGGGAGAAAAGGCCTATGGCGGGGCGACCCATCACGGGAACGCCGGGCACTCCCCATGATCCGACGCGAGCTGCATGAAGCGAATCGCCTCTCGTGGAACAGCGCCACCGTGGCGCACAACTCTCACAAGCGCGAGCAAGCGGCGTTTCTTGCTGCAGGCGGGTCGACGCTCTTCCCGGAGGAATGCGAACTCCTGGGGGAGATCGAGGGCAAGCGGCTGGTGCATCTTTTCTGTAACAGCGGCCAGGATACGCTGAGCCTTGCAGCGCGCGGGGCAGAAGTCACCGGGGTCGACATCAGTGACGAGGCGATCGCTTTCGCGAAGACGCTCTCCGCTGATTCCGGCATTCCGGGTCATTTCGTGCGCGCGGACGTCTACGACTGGCTGGAGCAGGCGGAGGCGCGGGGGAAGCGTTTCGACCTCGTCTACGGCTCCTACGGCGCTCTCTGCTGGGCGTCGGACATGGAGCTCCTGGCCGATTCCATCGCGGCGTTGCTTGTCCCGGGCGGTCGTTTCGTCGTGATGGAGTTCCACCCCTACGCGATGATCTTCGACGAGGCATGGTGCCCGCGCTATCCCTACTTGCAGTCCGAGCCGCAGACCTGGGAGGATGGCGTGACGGACTACGTGGCCCGGGCTGAGGGCGCGCTCTCCCCATCCGGCCACGAAGAGGGCGTCATCGACTTCGTGAATCCCCATCCGGTCCACGAGTTCATCTGGAGCATCGCTGAGATCGTGAGCGCGCTCTGCCGCGCGGGCCTGGCCATTCGCGAGATGCGCGAGTATCCCTACTCCAACGGGGC
>JANTFM010000301.1 GCA_024763475.1 Acidobacteriota bacterium
ACGCTTTCTCCCGGGTCCTGAAACTGGGTTGGGGGAAGATCCGCAGGGATGGAAGTGACGATCGTACGCAGATCATCCTCCAGCTCCAGGTGTTGAGGTTCTAGATCACATGAGAACGGCCACCCCCCGCCGATCAGGCGAACCCAGCTGATCGGCGGGGGGGGGGCCGTTTTCATGTGATCTAGACTCCTGCTTCTACCGTCCCGGTCAGTCGTTGGGTGCAAGATCGAAGCTCTGCGGCCACCGCTGGAGAGACACTCTAGCCCGCAGGGCGTCTTGCAAAGTGCACGAGGGCGCCTGCTTGTGCAGAATGGCGGGGCGCGGAAGGGTCCGCCGGTTGTTCAGAGGATAAGCGAGCGTGCGCAGATTGAGGATCTCTCCCGGTATGGGAGCCCCGAGGGCCTTGCTGTGGGTCGTCATCGGTCTGGGGGCGATGGGGTCCAGTGTGGGACAGCCTCCCGCCGTTCCTGCCTGCGCCCCGGGGCCGAAGCCCGTGATCGAGCTCCTGCCCGTCGCCGTCGACGGCGAGGTGCCGGACGCGCTGCGCCACAGCGAACTCCGGTTTAGCGGGGACTTCTGGCGCAGCTGGGGTTGGCTCGAACTCAGGTCGAAGTACCCCTGTGCCGGCTTGCAGCTCATCGAGCGCGACGGCCAGTCCGGAGAAATCCGCCGCCTGGGCGCCAAGGGGACAGCGGAGTACGAATTGCGAGGTCTGGCTCAGGTGACGCTGGGATCGCGCCTCGTTCCCGTCCTGCACCGAAGCGGATGGAATGGCAGGCGTCGTACGGACGAGTCTCTCGAACTCGTAACGGCTCGCGGTCTTGTACGAGTGGAATTCGAACTCGTCTCCAAGGCGAGCGGAGCCGTCTTCGATAGAGGGCAGTACCTCATCGACTGGGTACCGCGTCCCCCGGGGGATGACAGCTACGAGGCCGCGCCAGACAGGATGCCGGTCATTGATGGGAAGGTGTACCCGGCGGCGGATGCCCTCTTCTTCGGGGAGAGCACTCCCGAACCCTCGAGCGAGCATGTTCCGAGGCTTGACTCGGGAGACCCGGGATTGACCATTCTCAGGAGAGAGACACCGCACTTCCTGCGCTCGGGATCTGGTGCGGACGGGAATGAGGCAAGCCGCATGGCGAGCGTGCTCTATGTGCTCGATGAGCGGGGAGAGCTGCTGCCTGACGGCGTGAAACTGGTGGTGAAATGGGGCGGGGACGCCGAGCAGATCGTGCACACGCGAAACGGGACCTTCCTGCTTGCCGACCTGCGGGGATTCCCCGGCTCCTGTGCAGAAGCCCGGGGATGCCGGCTCTCCGTCCGGCGAGCGGGCGGAGCCGCCGCAGTCCCGGCGGCGATCACGCTCGTGGATCCGGCCGCGTTGGGCTCGTGGATATCGGTTGACCTGAGGAGCCATCGTTCACGTCACGTCAAGGAGCCCTCGGAAGTCGGCTCCTGTACGGCGATCCACGGCTTCGACCTCGAAGAGACTCGGGAGGCCTCGTTCGTGTTTGAGATCGGCGACGAGCCGCAGGTGGAGAGCCTCGATAGCGGGCACGAAATACGGCGCTACGACGTGCGGGGAACGCAGATCACGGGGGCCTTCTTCCTGCGGGATGCCGGCGAGAGCGATGAGCGGATCTGTGCCTTTCCCGAGGGTCGGAGTTCCTGCTCGCGGCATCTGAGCGGACGAACAGGTCAGCCGAAACCGAGCCCGGACGGTCGTGGGAAGCATCTTGCACTAGTTGTCGATCCCGAGACGGGGCGGGTGCTCGAGGTCCGGCTCCCGCGCATCGTCTTCCCGCTGGCCTGGTCCGGCCGGTCGCTCTGTCGCACGCGGGAGTTCCTTCCGCTCGAGGGGCAAGGCTCCCAATGGCAGAGTGATGTGCTCGCTGGCGAAGTCGAGGCGGAAGAGATCTTCAGTTCCTTCCCTGACCAGAGCGTGATCCGGGAGATCGGCGACGACTCCTCCTGTTTCGTGCCCCGCGTCCCGGAGTCTCTGCGGACGCTCTCCGGTGGCTGCAGGGCCCAACGCGTAGACGACGGATGGAGGCTCGAGAGCTCCTACGAGTGGGTGATCACCCTGCGCTAAGCGTCGTTCCATCACAAAGGAAGCTCGTATGGCTTGACAGGGGTTCAAAATAAGTGTACTAGTATACCAGTACAATGGTTTTCTAGAACAAATCCGGGAGGCAGCCCGTGAACTACCGGATCGACCCCAAGAGCGGCGTCCCCTTCTACCGGCAGATCATCGAGCAGGTCAGGTTCGCCATGGCTCGCGGGGACCTCGAAGCCGGAGACCGGCTCCCCACGGTGCGTCAGCTCGCCGTAGATCTGTCGGTGAATCCCAACACGGTGACGCGTGCGTACCGAGAGATGGAGATCGAAGGGACCCTCGTTACCCAGCAGGGTTCCGGCACCTTCGTCTCCAGCGAAAGCCCCGAAATCGATGCTCTCGAGCGACAGCGAATGCTCGATCAGATTCTCACCGACCTATTGGCCCGCGCGACAACTTACGGATTTTCCCTCAAGGAGGTCCTCGACGCGCTGACCCAGCGAAAGGAGGCTTGACCATGAGGCAGGGCAGGAAGGTCAGCTCAAGCGAGTCCAAGCAAGCACTATCCTTCGAGAGATTCGCGGCATCGAGCCGGGCGGATTTCCGCTTTGCGCCGCTGAACGCTCTCCTCTTGATTCTCATCCTCACGGGTGGCGTCGTCGTGCATATCACCACCCATGGCTTCAGCATGGAGGCTGTCGCTCTTGGAATGGGATCGGCGATCGGTCTCGCCGTGCTGATTCGCCTCGCGCAGATCTGGGAGGCGGTGGTCGTCCTTGGTGCGCTGGATGCGCTGGCGATCTACCTGGTGATGAGACCGGATAGCGAGATTCTGCTGGGCAGTCTCGCGGCGGGGATGCTCATCGCGCCCGCGCTTCAGATCGCCTATGAGTGGGAGAAGGCCGTCGTGCTGCGCTTTGGGCGTTTCAAGGTCCTGCGCAGCTCGGGCGTGTTCTTCGTCTTGCCGGTTGTCGACAAGGTGGCCCAGTTCGTCGATCAGCGGACGCGGGTCACCGACTTCTCGGCTGAAACCACGCTGACCGCGGACACCGTTCCGGTGAACGTGGATGCCATCGCGTACTGGATGGTTTGGGACGCCCGGAAGTCGGTCCTCGAAGTAGAGGATTTCAAGAAGGCTGTCGTGCTTTCCGCGCAGACCGCGCTACGCAACGCGATCGGCAAGAACGAGCTCGCCGTGCTTCTCTCGGAGAGGGACCGTCTCGGCCACGAGATCCAGCTCCTGCTCGACGAGAAGACATCATCTTGGGGCATCACGACCTCGGCGGTGGAGATCCGGGACATCATCATCCCCCAGGCGCTCGAAGACGCGATGTCCCGCCAGGCGCAGGCCGAACGCGAGCGCCAGTCCCGCATCATTCTCGGAACGGCAGAGACCGAGATCGCCGAGAAGTTCGCCAGCGCTTCGGAGCACTACGAGGACAACCCCGTCGCCCTCCACCTGCGTGCGATGAATATGGTCTACGAGGGGCTGCGCAAGAAGGGTTCGATGATCATCGTTCCCTCCTCCGCGGTAGAAACGATGGGCCTCGGTGCCCTCGGCGGTCTGACCGCCTTCGGCAAGACGCAGGACGGTGGTGCAAAGGGACGGTAGCAGCTCTCTATCTCGTATCACGCCCAGAGGGTGCCGAGCCCCGATCTGGCATCGTGTCCAGAGGGTGCTGACCCCCGATCTGGCGCTCTCTCGGGTGGGGCCCTCTGTTCAGAGCGAGAAGGCGCGGACCATCGTCTTGAGCATCTCTGCTTGGCTTGCCAGCTCTTCCGAGGCAGCGGCGGAGGCTTCGGAGTTGGTTGAGCTCTGCTTGGTGACCAGGTTGAGCTGCTCGGTGGCTTGATTGACCTGTTCGAGGTTGACCTGCTGAGCGCCGGAAACCTCGGCGATCTCGCCCATCACGTCGCTTACCTTGTCGATATGATCGGCGATCTGATCCAGGTGTACGATGACCTCCTTGTTGAGGGTGACGCCGTCGGTGACTGAGCTGGTCATGCCCTCGATGAGGTCTGCTGTGCTCTTGGCGGCCTCCGCACTTCGCATGGCGAGGTTCCGGACCTCTTCTGCGACCACGGCAAAGCCCTTCCCGGCTTCGCCCGCACGAGCGGCCTCGACTGCGGCGTTGAGTGCGAGCAGGTTGGTCTGGAACGCAATCTCTTCGATGTTCTTGATGATCTTTGCCGTGCCTTCGGCAGAGGTCTTGATCCGGACGATGGCCTCCGACATGCGGTTGACGCTCTCTGAGCCCGACGTGGCGGCCTGCTGGGCACTGGTGGCGATGTCCCGCCCGGCGAAGGAACTCGAGGCGTTCTGCCTTGCCGTCATGGAGATGCTGGTGAGATTGCCGGTGATCTCCTCGAGCGTTGCGGATTGTTCGGTGACTCCTTGAGCGAGTGTCTGGGAACTCCGGGAGATCTCGTCGGAAACCGCCGTTTGCTGATCGGCAGCTGCCAGGACTTCCGCCATGCTCTGGGATAGCTGTTCGGCGGCAGAGTTGAGAGCGTCCTTGATCTCTCCGTAGTAGCCATCGTAGTTGCCGGTCACGCGGGCACTGAGGTCTCTCGCGGCGAGGCGTGTCAGTGCTGCGGACGCCTCCTTGATGGGCGCTGCGACGGAGTCGATTAGCTGGTTGGTTTCCTCGACGAGCTGCTTGAACACGCCGTCGAAGGGAGTGGAGTCTCCGCGTGCATCCAATCGGCCTGCCTTGGCGGCCCCGACCAGGCTGGCGGTCTCTGCGACGAGTTTGGCAAAGATGGACTGTAGGGTATTGAACGAGTGACCGAGTACGTCGTTCGCTCCCTTGGGAGAGACGGAAACGTCCATGTTGCCTGCGGCCATGGCATCATTCGCTGTGGCGATCTCACGGAAATAGGCAATGAGTTCCCGCATGGACTCTGCCAGGGAGCCCAGTTCATCCTGACTCCGATATTGGATCTGGTG
>JANTFM010000302.1 GCA_024763475.1 Acidobacteriota bacterium
ATCATCCCGAGTTTCGCCATCCGCCCGAGGACCCAGGCCCTGCGCGAGAGGGCGTCGTCCGGATGACGCGAGGGGTCGAAACGCCCTGGCGAGGCGATCATTCCCGCAAGCAACGCCATCTCATCCAACCCCAGATCCTCGACGTTCTTACCAAAATTGTGCCGGGCGGCCGCCGGGAGGCCGACGATCGAGACAGGACCTGACTGCCCGAGGTAGATCTCGTTGAGATAGATCGTCAGCAAACGCTTCTTGCCGATCCGCCGCTCGACATAGAGGCTGAGCAGGGCCTCACGGAGCTTGCGGAAGAGCGTGCGCTCGCTACCTACGATCCGATTCTTGATCACCTGCTGGGTGATCGTGCTCCCGCCCTGCACCATCCTGCGGCTGAGGAGGTCGGTCCATGCCGCACGAACGATCCCCGTGGGATCGATACCGCGATGCTCGAGGAAGCGGGAGTCCTCTGCCGCAAGGACGGCCTCGACCATCCGGGGAGGAAAGTCCTCGAGCTCGAGTGGTTTCCGCTCCTGCAACACGCTCCCGTGGTAGGCACCCAGGCGCAGCGGTTCACAGACGAAGGCTCGGAGAGCCTGACCGGACGCACCCTCGAGCGACTGAAGCCGCCCTCCTGCGACCTGGCCACGGGCATAGGCTGCGGGAATCTTGCCTTGCGGACCCGCGTGGGCGCGGCGGTAGAGCTCGAATGCACCCGCTTGCCAGCGAAACTCCCCCGGATTGCGCGGAGGCTGATCGGTCCGGAGATAGCCCAGTGTGGCCAGCTCGCGTTCGAAGGCTGCCGCATTGAGGGCGAATCCGCGGCGGAGAACGCGCGGAGCCGCAAAGACCTCAACCGGGGTGCCCGGCGCATCCAGCGCCAACGCGGCCACCGCGGCACGGCCGGAACTGACGACACCAAACCCACCCCAGACGAACCCTGCGGCCAGCAACAACGCAATCCCCACGACATAGCCGGACCAGTTCCGGCGATCCCCCTTGCGCGACGATCGCTTCCTGCGCGGGCTGGCCTTCCGCTTGCTGGGCGCCGTCTTGCCGGGCGCCTTCCTGCTGGACGCCGTCTTGCTGGACGCCTTCCTGCTGGACGCCGTCTTGCTGGACGTCTTCCTGCTGGACGCCTTCCTGCCGGTCGCCTTCTTGCTGGACGTCTTCCTGCTGGACGCTTTCGTGCTGGACGCCTTCCTGCCAGGCGTCGTGCCCTTCGTGGATTTGCCGCGAGAGGAACTCGTCTCGCTCTTTTTCGCTGACTTCGGGGCACGCGCTGGTGTCGGAGACAAGGGAACACTCCCGGTGAGCTGCAACGGACTGTGCATGAGCCCTTCGGCTGGAATCACCCGCGCGACGCAGGCTCGCGCACAGTCCGTTCCAAGCTGGTTGCTGCATGGTAACCCAGCGGGCTGACGTCGCGCACCAGGGGCCTTCCATGGGGCACCCCGCCCGGAAAGAGCGCAGGAGACCAGGCCTCAAGAGGGTGCCGCTAGAGGGTGACTTTCTGGACCTTGCTCCCAGGGACGGTTTCGACACGGTCATTGGCGAAGCGGACCTGCGCCTTGTGCCCGGAATCGTAGTCCTTGGTCCAGAGCTCGATCGTTACCCGCTTCCCCTCGACGCGGCCGGGCCGGGTCGTGGGCTGGTCCATCCCGCGCCAGAGGCGGACGAAGGGGTTGCGTTCGAGTTCGTGGCCAACCGTCGTAGTGTCTCCATGACCCGGGTAGATCGTCAAGTCCTCGGGATAGGCCAGTAGCTTGTCGAGAATGCTGGAACGTAAATCCTCGAATTTCGTGTGCCCCGGAGCCACGGTTCCACCGACCGAGTGCTTGAAGAGGGTGTCTGCCGTCCAGACGCCGACTCCCGGCACATGGAGCCCGATCTGGCCCGCAGTGTGGCCGGGGAGATGGATGACCTCCGCGGTCCAGGAGGCGAACTCGAAGAGCTGACCTTCCTTGACCACATCGCTGACGCCGGGCACGAAGGCTCGTTCGAGCGAATGGGACAAGACCGGCGCGTTCAGGTTCCGCGAAAGGAATTCGTTGCCCGCCACGTGGTCGTAGTGCCGGTGGGTGGAGAGAATGGCAACGATCTTGACCCCGTGCCGTCGCACCATTTCCAGGATCTTCGCGGCATCCGCACCCGTGTCGATGAGAATGCCTCGTCCCTCTTCACGCCCCGCCACCAGCCAGCTATTCACGAGCCAGCCCGGGTGTTGCACACGATCAATGATCAAGGCGAACCCCTCCTCGGGTCACTAGTTTCCGGATCTCCCGACGCCTCGCAACGAGGCAGGCAGATGTCAGACAGCTCGGGCCTTTGCGTCGGTACCGACGCCCCGCGGAAAGCGGTGTCCGTCAGCGATACCGATGCAAAGACCCAAGGACGCCACAACTGCGCAGCCACGAAAGAGACGCTCGGGAAGAGTCCATATCCCTGGAGTCAACTTCCTCACGCGGAACAATATAGGTGAATTGACGCGCCACGAAAAGGACCCCCCTCTTTCTCACTTGCGCAGTTTCGCCCAAAGCCGCTCGAGAGTCGCGCGCATAGCAGTGTCATGGGGATCCAGTTTGCGCGCCGCCTCGAGCACTTCGATCGCCGCGAGAGTCTCGTTCTGCTCGGCCAGGACCCCCGCCAGGGCCTTGTGGGTCTCCACCGAGTAGGGATCCAGCTCGATCGCCCGCCGGTACGCCTCTTCTTCGCCCTCGAGATCCTTCCGATGGCCGCGGAGCATCCCGATCCTGTACCAGGCCAATGCGAAGTCTGGCGCAACATGGACAGCCCGGGTGAAGGTATCGAGTGCGCCGTTGTAGTCCTTCGCCAGGATCTGGGCCTGCCCCAGCTGTACAAGCACGGACGGATTGCCGGGATCGATCTCGCTCAAGCGAGTCAACGCCGCGATCGCCTCTATTGTCCTTCCACTCTGCGCCAGGCCGATGGCCTCGTCGTGGGTCTTGATGAATTCGAGACGCTCCTTCGGGTCGATTCGGGAGGGATCGACGAGTTGCGAACTGTGGCTCACCTTCCCGCTCGCGGCATAGCCGAGAGAGCGGAGAACCTCGAGTTCCTCCTGGGACGCGGAACGCTCCGCGCCAGCGGCCGGGGCAAGCTCCCGCGCCGCCGACACCGACTCGCCGAGATCTCTCTGCATCGCGCTGACCCTCCCCTGCTGCGCGAGGGAGAGGTCATCCTGCTCGCCGGGGTCCTGCGCCAGATCGTAGAGTTCCGGATGGGGAGCATCGATCAGCTTCGTGCTGCCACTCACGAACGCTCGCAGACCCGACCAGGAGAATTCGATTGCTGGCAGGTGACTCTCGGCAAACACACCGCTGCGCGCAGCCAAAGTCCCTCCACGGCGCAGCACGGCATCCAGCGAGAGGCCATCGGCCCCTTCCGGGGGATCCTGGCCCGCGAGGACGGCCAGGGTGGGCGCGATATCGGCGAGGCTCACCGGTTCCTCGAAGCGACCGCGTTTAACCTCCCATCCAGGGCCGTAGATGACGAGGGGGACGTGCATGGTCTCTTGGTAGAGGAAAACGCCATGGGTCGGCTCGCCGTGAGCGCCAAGCCCCTCTCCGTGATCGGCGGTCACCACGATCAGTGCGCCGTTGCCGCGCCCTAGGGTCTCCAACCCGGCCACGAGGCGGCCCAGCGCTGCATCCGCTGCGGCGACTTCTCCCTGGTAGCGATCCACGAGTCCTTCGCGAAACCCTTCGGGCGGCGTGTAGGGCGCGTGGGGCTCCCAGAGGTGGACCCAAACCAGCGCCTGCTGGCCCTTCTTGTCGAGCAACCAGGACAGGGCCGCATCCACAGTCTTGACGCCTGAGCGCTCCGGATAGTGAATGACAAGCCCGCGTGTCGCATGGATCGGAGGAATCGTGTCGTCGTAGCGTTCGAAACCCCGGTCCAGGCCGTAGCGCCGCGAGAGGACGGGGGAGGACACGAAGGCTCCGGTCGCCCACCCCGCGCTTTGCAGGAGTTCCGCGAGCGTCGGCACCTCCGCCGGCAGAGAAAAAGTACCGTTGTTCAGCACGCCATGAGCTGGAACGCTTCTCCCGGTCATGAGGCTCGCATGGGCGGGGAGCGTCAGGGGGGCCGTCGTCTGCGCCCGCTCAAACACCATGCCCTTCTCAGCGAGGCGATCGAGAACCGGGGTTCCAGCGTTCTCGAAACCCATGAAACCCACCCGGTCCGCTCGCAGGGTGTCGACACTCACGAGAACGATCGTGCGGGCCTCGTGGCCCCCTGCCTGTGCCACCGGACGATCCGTGGCCCCGGGCCCACAGCCCCAGAGAAGGAGCGCCACGAGGCACGCTACCGGACTGAGTCTTGCAAATCTGACCATTCCTCTCGCTCCCGTTCCCGCCCCCCCGGCTGTCACTCAACGCATCACCGGGTACAATGCTCGCGTGATCTTCCTTCTTCCACGTTCCAGCAGAGTCGGGCTCAGCCTTCTCGGTGCCCTGTTTGTCGTCTCTCTGGCACAGTATGGCGTGCTCGCTGCCAGCGACGAAAAACCTCCGGTCCGCGCACAGGATAGCGCTTCAAACAAGCGCGTGCCCGGTGCGCCCGGCCAGACGAGCGGCCGGAAGAAAGCCGACAAGGCGCCACCCGCGGACGGCTTCCCCCAGGGTGTTACCGTACTCGTCAAACCGTGGAAAGACCCGAAGGGCGCGAGAGATTTCCCGCCGGGCGTCACGGTCCTCTCACCCATCCCGACCGGAACGTCCACCCGCCCGGTGGTGCGTGTCCTGGTCCCGCTTCCCCAGGACGATAGCTCGGCAGGTGCGGAATCCGCGGTGGACGAGAACGCCCCACCCGAGGGCCAGGATCTCCTGAAAGCCCCCGCGGAACGCCTGAAGGAGCAGGCCGACGCTGAACGACGACGGCGCGCGGCGTCCGGTGCCAAGGTCGCGGAAGGCCCGCGCGATGCCCTGGGCCCGTCCCTGCGCGAGCAGGTCCAGAACCTCCCCGGACCACCCCATCCCGGAG
>JANTFM010000303.1 GCA_024763475.1 Acidobacteriota bacterium
GTCCAGATGGGGAACACCGCGATCTGAAAGCCGGCGTCCACGGCCGTCGGCTCGAACTACGTCGTCTACAAGGTGCTCGAGGAAGCCGGCCTTCCCCCGGGTGTGATCAACTTCCTTCCCGGTCCCGGTTCCGTACTCGGCCCGATCATCCTGCCCAGCCCGGACCTGGCCGGTGTCCACTTCACCGGCTCGACAGGCGTCTTCCAGAACATCTGGTCCACCGTGGGCTCGAACATCCGCAATTACGGCGGCTACCCACGCCTCGTCGGTGAAACCGGCGGAAAGGATTTCGTGTTCGTCCACGCCTCGGCGGACGCGGAGGCTGTCGCCACCGCACTCGTGCGCGGTGCCTTCGAGTACCAGGGCCAGAAGTGCTCCGCAGCCAGCCGGACCTTCATTCCGCGTTCGCTCTGGAAGACGATCCGCGAGCTCATGCTCGCGCAGCTCGCCGAAATCAAGGTAGGTGATGTCACCGACTTCACCAATTTCTGTGGCGCCGTGATCGACAAGACCTCCTTCACGAATATCAGCCGCTACATCAAGGGCGCAGAGCGCTCCTCCGCGTGCAAGATCATCTCGGGCGGCGGGACCGACTCCTCGATCGGCTGGTTCATCGAGCCGACCGTGATCGAGGTCGACAATCCTCGCCATAAGTTGATGAAGGACGAGCTCTTCGGTCCGGTGCTCACCGTCTACGTCTACAACGACCGCGACCTCGACGAGGCGATCGCGCTCTGCGACAAGACAAGTCCCTATGCGCTGACCGGAGCCGTCTTCGCGCAGGATCGCCGCGCCATCCTCGCGATCATGAACGCGCTTCGCAACGCAGCGGGCAACTTCTACATCAACGACAAGCCCACCGGAGCCGTCGTCGGCCAGCAGCCCTTCGGCGGAGCACGGGCCTCTGGCACCAACGACAAGGCGGGTTCTGCGCTCAACCTCCTGCGCTGGACCTCACCACGGACGATCAAGGAGACCTTCGTGCCGCCAAAGCACTTCGGCTACCCCTTCCTCGCCCCGGACCTGCCACAGGACGACTGATCTGCCACAGGGATCTAGACCAGAAGGGGCGGTGAGAACCGTCCCTCCTATTCATCACAGGAGAGCGACGATGGATCCGCTTCGCACCGCCCAACGCATCGAGGGAGTCACCTACGCCGTGCGCGACGTGGTCCTCATGGCACGCCAGGCCGCCGAGGCAGGCAGGAAGATGATCTACCTGAACATCGGTGACCCCTGCCAGTTCGACTTCCGCACCCCCGAGCATGTCACCGAGGCGATCGTCAAGGCTCTCCGGGATGGGCACACCGGCTACAGCGCCTCGGAAGGCATCCCCGACGCGCTCGAGGCCATCCGGGAGGATGCGGAGCAGCGCAAGGGAATCCGTGCGGTGCAGGACGTGTTGATCGGCAACGGGGCCTCTGAGCCCATTGAACTCCTGCTGACGGCGCTTGCCGAAGCGGGAGAAAAGGTGCTGATTCCCCAGCCGGGCTACCCCCTCTATCCGGCGGTGCTCGCCAAGCTGGGCATCCTCGGTGTCCCCTACAACCTCGACGAAGAGAACGCGTGGCAGCCGGATCCCGAGGACATCGAGCGCCTCGTCGATGACAAGACCCGCGCGATCGTCCTGATCAACCCGAACAACCCCACGGGCTCCGTCGCGGGACGCGAGACTCTCGAGGCCGTCCTCGAGATCGCGGCCCGCCACGATTTGCTGATCATCTCTGACGAGATCTACGACCAGATGATCCTGGATCCGATCGAGCAGGTCGCGACGGGCTCGCTGCGCGACGACATACCGATCGCGACCTTCGGGGGGCTCTCCAAGGTCTGGCTTGGCCCGGGGCTACGCATCGGCTGGTCCATCCTCTCGGGACCAGCGAAGGTCATCGATCCGCTGAAAGAAGGCATGGGCCGTCTCGCCCGCGCCAGGTTGTGCGCAAGCCACCCCGTCCAGCATGCCGTCCGCGTGGCGCTCGAGGGGCCGAAAGACCACATAGAGGAGGCGAACGCCAAGCTACGGCGACGCCGGGACCTGCTCGTCGAGCACTTCTCCCGGATGCCGGGGTGGAGCCTCGTCCCCCCCCAGGGGTCTTTCTACGCCTTCCCTCGTTTCGATTTCGCGATGGAGGACACCACGCTCGTCAAGGAGATGATCCTCGAACACGGGGTCGTCCTGGTGCATGGTAGTGGCTTCGGGCAGAAGGAAGGAACGAGACATGTCCGCATCGTGTTCCTTCCGGAAGAAGACCTGTTGCACAAGGCCTGCGAGTCCCTCGCGAGCTACAGCGCGGGGCGGGCCTGACCCTCGACCGCGACGCGCGGAAGGGGCGAGGACGCCGAGCGAGACACCTGTGCGCCGCGTTGTCTCCCCAGCAGGCGGTAGAGGGCGTCCAGATCGAGTCCGCGCCGCGCAGGATGGAACACCTGCCGAACGAAGTCCTGCCGCTCCAGCGGATCGCCCGGCACGAACGCGGGGGTCTCGATCCAGTTGTGCAGCGCGGACGCCCAGGCCTCGGCGTCCCCTGGCGGCAAGAGGAGGCCCCGCGGCGCGCAGGGAGTGGTGCTCCATTCGCCAGGTCCGTGCCGCTCCCAGCGCATCGAGAGCATCTCCGGGACACCACCAACCGCAGACGCCAGGACCGGAAGTCCTGCATCGAGAGCCTCGATGATACTCACGGGGGTGCCCTCGCTCAGAGAGGGGAGGACCAAGCCATCCAGAGCCCCCATCAGCGGGAGCGGATTCGGGATTGAGCCGAGGAAGCTCCACTGCTGCGAGAGAGCGCCGGCCTGAAGCAGACGCGACACCTGGCTGCGGACCGCCGGCTCCATCGCTCCGATCACGACAACCCGCAGCCGGATCGAGGACGACGCGCTGCGAGCGGCAAGGCGCAGATGGGCATGCGCCAGATGATCGAGTCCCTTGACGGGCACGCCCCTGCCCACGAAGGCGAGCAGGCGATCCCCCGGCCGACGCCACTCGGTGATCCGGGAGACTTGATCGGCCGATCCCAAGTAGGCCGACGGATCGTAGCCCAGGGGCAAGACGGCCGTCTTGGACTCCGCGCGGGGACCCAGGTGCCGGATGATCTCGCTTCGCTGTCCAGGTGACAGGGTGATCAGGAGATCCGTCGCACCCCAGAGCAAGAGGCGCTCCGCCAGGCGCCAGACAGGAGCCAGGTTGCCCGTGGCCTCCCGCGAGAGCGAGTGACCGTGGAAGGTGTGGACGCGGCGGCAATGAAACTCCGGAGCCATTCGCGCGGCCAAGCGACCCAGGGCGCCGGCCTTCGCCGTGTGGGTGTGGACGACCGATGGGCGTAGACGGCTCACCGTCCCGGCCAGCGCAGCCAGGGTTCGGCAATCCCAGAGCGGATGGGGTGCGCGGGCGAACCAAGGCAAGCGCAGCACCGGAAGGTCGGGGAAGAGGTTGAGATTGTCGAGCGCTTCGTCCTCGTACTCGCCAGCCATGCCGGTGACGAGAACGGTCCGGTAGCCCAGCCGGGACAACCGATCGAGAGATGTCAACACGGGCCGGGTTGGCCCCCCTCGAATCAGGCGGGTCATGACGTGGATCGCAACCGGTCTCCGCTCTTGGTTCACGCCGTCTCCTGTCCCTCCTCCATCGCGGCGATGGCCTCAGGCTCCTCGACAGACTCGGGGAGCGTGCCTACCAGTTTCTCAGGAAGGGGGGTCAGGTGACAAGCCCCCCTTCGGGTTACCATAGCTCGAACCTCATGGAGACTTGCATGAATCAGCCCCAGATCACTTCGAGCTCACGCCCCAGCAAGAACCCCCGGCTCGCACACCAGGAACTCGGTCAGAAGGCTGTGATCCTGCACTATGAGAATCGCAGGAACCTGGGCCTCAACGAGACGGGGACCCGAATCTGGTCCATGCTCAACGGCACACTCTCCCTGGGAGAGATCGCTGACAAGCTGGCCGCGGAAACCCAGGCCCCACGATCCGAGATCGAAGACGACCTGCTCGAGTTCGTCGCGGCCCTGCTCGAAAGGGACCTGGTCACCCTGTGACGACGACTCGCCTCCTCGAACTCGCGGATCTCCGGCTGCGGCTGCGCTTTCCGGCCCATTCCATGCTCGAGAGAGTCGATGAGCGCTACGAGGGGTTCCTCCTCGACGAAGACGACGCCCCGGCCGAACTCGAGCTGGACTTCCATATCGATCCGGAAGCCAGGCCCGAGGGTTTTCATCCCGTTTGGGTCCGGAATCCACCGATTCGTTCCGAAGGCGACATGGAGCGCGCGCTCCTTCGCGGAGAGGGCTTCGAGGGAGACATGGACTGGAGCCGTGGCCGCTGTCGCGTGCGCATCCCCGACGCCCTCGCCTATGTGGACCTGGCGGTCCGGGTCGCCCTCGGGGTCGAACTCCTCCGGCGGGGCGATACCCTGCTGCACGCCGCCGCCGTCCTTCGCGACCGTTGGGGACTGATCTTCAGCGGCCCCTCCGGGGCGGGAAAATCCACGATCGCCAGGATTTGCCAAGAGAGTGGTCTGGAACTGCTCGCCGACGAGATGGTGGCCTTGAGGCGTTACGGTGCCGGGTTGCGGACCTACGGGACAGCCTTCTGGCACGGGTCGAGAGCCACTGGACCCGCCGCCGCCATCTTCCTCCTCGAGCAATCCGAGCGCCCGTCCGTCACGCGGATCCCGGCAGATCGTGCGCTGCCGGCGATGCTCCGGGCCGGCGGCGCTCCGCTGGACCTGCCGGCGGTGCAGGAGGCTTTCTTTCACGCGCTCGGGAACCTGTTGAGACGGGTCCCAGCCTACCGCCTCGCCTTCGCCCCGGATCCCGGCTTCTGGGCCGCTGTCGACCAGCTCCCCGAGTTCTCGTTCTTCCGGCCGCGTCCCCGACTGTTCCATGTCTTGCCATCGCTCCCTTAGCCCGGAATATGCATGAGCCCTTCGGCCGAAACAGCGTATCTGCACACTGGCCGGGCCCTTTCGGGCCCTCGCACCCGTACTCGGCTCAAAC
>JANTFM010000304.1 GCA_024763475.1 Acidobacteriota bacterium
CAGCCCGCCGTGCTCATGAATCAGATCACAGATCTCGGCGATCCCGCTCTCGAAGATCCCGAGCGTATTGGGATTGGTGATCATGATCGTGGCCACGTCCCCCCTCCCGACACGCTCCCTCAGCTTCGCGAGATCGATCCGCCCATCGGGGCCGGAGGGAATCGTTTCCGGTCGGAAGCCACAGAAAACGCTGCTCGCAGGGTTGGTCCCGTGCGCCGAATCAGGGATGAGAACGATGTCCCGATGATCCCCCCGGCCGTCGAGGCAGGCGCGGATCATCATCATCCCCGTGAACTCACCGTGGGCACCCGCCGCGGGCTGAAGGGTAAAGGCCTCCATACCGGTGATGGCCACGAGATGCGCTTCGAGTTCCTCGAAGATCTCGAGCGCCCCCTGCACTGTCGAGGACACCTGGAGAGGATGCGCTGAGGCGAACCCGGGTAGCCGAGCAAGCAACTCGTTCACCCGGGGGTTGTGCTTCATCGTGCACGAACCGAGGGGCAGGAGGCCATCGTCGATCGAGTAGTTCAACTGGGACAGGCGGGTGAAGTGACGAACAACCTCGACCTCGCTCAGTTCCGGCAGCTCAGGACTCTCCTCGCGCAACAACTCCACCTCAATGTTGGGGGAGACTTCAGCGAGCTCGGATGCGGGCAGCGAGTACCCCGCCCGGCCCGGCCGTGAGAGTTCAAAGGCAAGTGGCTCGCGACGCGATGGACGACAGGGTTTCACAGGACCTCCCTGAGCGCGGACTCGAGCCGCATGATGGATGCCTGACCCGTGAGTTCGGTGAAGGCAAACAACCCCTGCTTTTCCCGGGAGGGATCGAACGCGCCGAGCGCGATCGGTCCGATCAGGCCCCGCTCTCCGAGGGCCTCAGCAACCTCACCCGCAGGACAGGGAAACTCCAGGACAAACTCATTGAAGAAGGGTCCCCCGAACACGGGCCGGACCCCCGGGATCGAAGACAGGCGTTCGAGAGCCTCCCTTGCGTGGGTGTGACAAAGGCTCGCCGCTCTCGTCAGACCTTCCTTACCCAGCAGACAGAGGTGAATCGTGGATGCCAGCGCAATCAACCCCGAATTCGTGCAGACATTCGAGGTCGCCTTCTCACGCCGGATATGCTGCTCCCGGGTCGAGAGCGTCAGGACGAAACCCCTTTCTCCCGACTCATCAACCGTCTGGCCGACGATTCTTCCCGGCAATTGCCGTACGAATCTCCGCTTCGCTGCCAATACCCCCACGTAGGGACCGCCGAAGTTCACCGACGTCGCGAAACTCTGAAAGTCGCCCACCGCGATATCTGCACCCAAGTCGCCCGGCCCCTTCAGCATGCCCAGGCTATACGCCTCGGAGAAGGAAGAGACGAGGAGGGCGCCGGCGTCATGAACGAGAGCCGCAACGCGATCGATCTTCTCGACCACGCCAAAGAAATTGGGACTTTGCAGCCCCAGCGCGATGACCTGCGGTCCCAAGAGCGACGAGAGCGCGTCCTCGTCGATCCTCCCACTCTCTGGATCCACCGGCACGCATTCGAGCTTCAGGCCGAGATGCGCGATATAGGTCTCGAGGGTCTGCAAATGGTGGGGATGCACCGAGTCGGCCACGAGCAGCGTATCCCGCTTTTTCTGCACACGATTGGCGAGCAGGAGTCCCTCCACGAAGGCCGCTGCGCCCTGGTAGAGCGAAGCCTGACCCACGTCGAGACCGGTCAGGGCGCAGACGAGCGACTGAAACTCGAAGATGGCCTGTAGCGTGCCCTGTGAGATCTCTGGCTGGTAGGGCGTGTAAGCCGTGAAGAACTCACCCCGGCTAATCAAGGCATCGACCGCCGAAGGGATCGAGTGCTGATAGGCGCCCCCGCCGATGAAGCAGGGATTCTCCGACGCATTCAGGTTCCGGCGCGCCCGGTTGCGGAGCGACGCCACGAGGTCCGGCTCCGTCTCCCCAGCCGGGAGATCAAGACGCCCGGCGACCCTCAGCGGAGTGGGAATCGACGCGAGAAGCTCTTCAATTCCTGAAACGCCGCTGGCGGAGAGCATCTCCTCCCGGTCCTGGGCCGAGTGGGGAAGGTAACGATAGCGGTGCATTGTGTTTAGTGTCCTTCCTCTTCGAGGAACCTCTGGTAGGCCTCGAAACTCATCAGATCGTCCAAGGAAACAGCGTCCCCGAGCTTGATCTTCATGAGCCAACCCTCGCCCAGCGGGTCGCTGTTCAGCAGATCCGGGGCGTCTGCGAGGGCCTCGTTGAGTTCGATGATCTCGCCGCTGACCGGGGCGTAGACCTCCGCGACCGCCTTGACAGACTCGATCGTTCCAATCTCCTCGCCCGCATCGATCGCGCGATCCGTCTCACCGAGATCGACGTAGACGATGTCCCCCAACTCCTTTTGGGCGAAGTCGGTGATACCGACCACTGCGTTCTCACCGTCTCGATGAATCCACTCGTGATCCTTCGTGTACTGACAGTCTTCAGACCGTGGCATTCTCATCTCTCCCTCCCCCGCATGCGAGCCAGAGCCGCCCCCGGGGGATCGTTCCCAGTTTCCCTAGGCGCCCTTCTTCTTGGCCTTGGGTCGGCGATAGAAAGGCATCGGGGTGACCACCGCCGGCAGACGGCGGCCGCGCACCTCAACTTCGAGCGTCTTGCCGGGCAGGTTGTACTCAAGGGGCAGGTATCCCATCCCTATGGCCTTCTTCAGTGTCGGAGACCAGCTGCCGGACCCCACGGGGCCCAGATCGCGCTCGCCATCGAAGAGCCGGTGGCCCTGCCTCGCGATGCCCCGACCCGCAATCTCGAAACCAACGCGCCGACGAGCGCTCCCGGTCTCACGCTCATGACGCAGCACATCCATGCCGATGAAGTCGCTCTTATCCCAATCGATCGTGAACTCGAGTCCCGCCTCGAGCACGCTCGTCGTCTCATCAATATCGTTGCCGTAGAGCGGGAGCGCAGCTTCCAGCCTCAGGGAGTCCCGCGCACCCAAGCCCGCAGGCTGGATGCCGTCCTCCGCCCCGGCCGCAAGCAGCGCCTTCCACACCGCCGGAGCCGATTCCGCAGCCACGAAGATCTCGTAGCCCATCTCGCCGGTGTACCCGGTGCGGCTGGCAATCGCCTGGTGCCCCGCGATCTTTCCTGCGACGACCCGGTAATACTTCACCGCGAGGCCATCGAAGCCCTCAGCGATTCGGGCGACGATTCGACGAGCTTTCGGGCCCTGGATCGCGATCAAGGCGCCGCGATCGCTGGCATCGTCGAATTCGATCGCGAAGTGGGCGCGATGAGACGCGATCCAAGCGAAGTCCTTCTTCTTGTTGGCTGCGTTGACCACCACAAGGAAATGCTCCTCGCCGACGTGGTAGGCCAAGATGTCGTCGACGAAACACCCCGTCTCGGTCGTTAAGGCAGTGTACACGGCACGCCCCACGGGTACCGCAGAAACCCTCGACGGCGTCAGGTGGTCGAGAAAGGCCGCGGCCTGGGGTCCTCTGAAATGAAACTGCCCCATGTGGCTGACATCAAAGAGGCCGGCCGCCTCGCGCACCGCACGATGCTCGTCCATCAGGCTCGTGTACTGCACCGGCATCTCGTAGCCAGCGAACGGCACGATCTTCGCACCCGCCGCCAGATGCTCATCAAAGAGCGGCGTGCGCTTGAGTTCAGACATCAAAACGTCTCCCAGAAGACCCTCGATCCGGAACCGAGTTGCGAAGCCCGCAATCCCACAGCAACAAGAACAGGGTCTGGCATCCTAGCACCCGCGCTGGCGGACCAGCAATACGGCTGGGTGAGCGTTTCGCCCCGAGCTTGCGATTTTTGCGGCAGATCCCGGGCGAAGAGCGTTTCATCTGGGCTCTGTCTCGTCAAGAATGGCGAAAAACCCCATTGGATGCAGCTCCCTGCAGCCGTTCGCAGCGGGCCTCGTCGTCCTCCGCGAGGCACGGAGGCCCCCTCAACGTGCACGCTTTGGCAGCGAGAGAGGCGAGAACGACGCACTCCGCTCCGACAGCCATCAGCGCTCCTCCCAGAGCCCTGACGATCGCAGGTAGCAGAGAACGCGGACCCGCGCGCTCGAACCGGAAACTACGATTGCGCAGAGAGCGTCTCGCCCATCGGTAATGAACAGCGAACCAGAGGTCGCGTGGCCCTCCGCCGTGAAACTCAACTGGCGCGCGCTGCCGAATCGGATGGCAGGAGTTTCCGGACCGAGGCTTCCCCTGCGCGGAGGGAGATCCGGCACAGGCCACGGAGGGGGCGCGATCCGGATTCCCGGAAAGTCCAGGGCCAGGCTGGCCTGGCGCTCACGATGATCCGTCGCGTCTCGCAGATCTCCGCGGCGCACCCCGTCCCCGTCACCATCGCACACCGAGGCGTAGGGCTCGTTGGTCTCCAACGGGAAGAGGATCGCACGGCTGCGGCCGTCACCCAACGCTTCCAGCCCCATGGCCCTCATCTCGCCGGCCATCCGTTGAGCCGCTGCATGCGTCGAACGGACGGCAACCGCCCCACCCAGGCCGACGATTGAAGCCAGTATGAGCGAGAAGACCGCGAGGGCCGCCAGCAACCCCACGAGAGCCCGGCCGGACTCCCGGCCGGGCCCCCGCACAGGATGACCCAGGTTCACGACCTGCCCGATGGCTTCGGCTTCTTGCGACCCTCTCCTACCGTGACCCGGTCCCGCAGCTTGGTCACGAGGCGCGCACCGATGCCCTTCACGGCTAGCAAGTCCTCGACCGAGCGGAAGGGGCCATGTTCCTGCCGGTACGCGACAACCCGACCCGCAAGGGCCGGCCCGATACCCGGCAGGGTCTGCAGTTCGGCAATCCCGGCGGTGTTGACGTTCACCTTTGGGGTGAGCGGCTGCGCCTCGGCAGCGCTCGTGAGCGACCCGTCTGGAGCGGGCGACGCGGCGAACGCGCCAGGTGTCAGAAGCAGGCTCACAACCAGACTGAGCCATACGCATTTGGATCTGATCGCAACTCTCAT
>JANTFM010000305.1 GCA_024763475.1 Acidobacteriota bacterium
ACGGACAAGGTCGATGATGTAGTCCTCGATGCGCTCGTCGAGGTGGACGCGGCCGACGATTTCGCGAATGCGCTGAACGTCAGCCGGAGAAAGCACGCGCTGCAGCTTCGCCGGTTCACCGGTCGCCATGCGCCGGACGATGAGTTTCTCTTCATCACGCTCCGGATAGTGCACCAGGACCTTGAGCAGGAAGCGATCGACCTGCGCCTCGGGGAGCGGGTAGGTGCCTTCCTGCTCCAGCGGGTTCTGGGTTGCCAGCACCAGGAAGGGTGTTGGAAGCGGGAAGGTCTCATCGCCGATCGTGACCTGCCGCTCCTGCATCGCCTCGAGCAGGGCTGACTGGACCTTCGCAGGGGCGCGGTTGATCTCGTCGGCCAGGATCACGTTGGCGAAGAGCGGGCCCTTGTGAGGCAGGAAGGTGTGATCCCGCGGGTCGAAGACCAGGGTGCCCACCAGGTCGGCGGGCAGGAGGTCGGGCGTGAACTGGACACGATGGAAGCTGGCATCGAAGCAGGCGGCGATCGTTCGGACCAGCAGAGTCTTCGCCAGTCCGGGGACGCCCTCCAGCAGCAGGTGGCCGTGGCATAGCAGGCCGATAATGACTTTCTCGACCAGGTCCCGTTGCCCGACGACGACCTTGCCGACCTCGTCGGTCAAGGTCCGGATCGGATCCTGCTCTCTGGCGATCTCATCGCTTAATTTCCGGATTCTCTCGTCCATCAGCTATGGTCTCCGGGGCGGCTAGCCGGCAGAGCCGGTGCCGAAGAACTTCGGGGGTTCCTCTAGTGTGTAGATCTTCGTTTCACGGGCAATAGCGTCGCGGATGTAGGCCGGGCCCTGGAGCATCCCCGCGAGGGCGATCCCGTCGATGGCGCGCAGCGAGCCCGTGGTTCTCGACGCGAGCAGCTCGTCAACGGCTACAGGATCCGGGTGCAGATCGAGGGCTTCGTCACGGCAGAGGAGAAAGCCCCAGGGGGAAGCGTAGGTCGGGACATGACTGGCGTAGGAGTGGACATGGGTGAACACGGCCTTGAGGGTACTGGCAAGGCGCGCGTGCAGCTTGAGTTCCGCGGGGGCGACCGGGCCCGCTTGGACGACGAGCAGGCCGCCGCTGCTTAGGACCCGGCGGGCTTTCTCGAAGTACTCTCGAGTGAAGAGAGGGAATGAAGGACCCTCTTCGATCGGGTCGGAGAGGTCCGTGATCACGATGTCCCAGCGTTCATCGCTCGTGTCGAGGACTTCGATGGCATCCCCGATGATCAGCCTCAGGCGCGGGTCTTCGAAGGCGCCCTCGTGCATCTCGGGCAGATGCTCGCGGCAGGCATCGACGACGTCTCCGTCGATATCGACCATCGTGACCTTCTCGACAGAGTTCCAGCGCAGGACCTCGCGTACCGTAGCTCCTTCGCCGCCGCCAAGGACGAGGACCCGCTTCGGCGCTCCATGCTGGATCATTGCCGGTTGGACGAGAGGCTCGTGGTAGAGAAACTCGTCCCCGGTGCAGGACTGCCACTTGCCATCGAGGACGAGCGCTTTGCCATAGGCGCCCGTCTCGACGATGTACATCTCTTGGAATCGGGTCTTCCTGTGGGCGAGTATCCGGGACACACCGTGCTGGTAGACGTCCCAGGGGGTGATGTACTCGCTTATCCAGAGATCCGCGCGAAGCTCCGCACCTGGCATCGGCGTGTCTCCTCAGCCCCAGCGTCGCCGGGAGTCTGATCGACGGCGGCACCGGGCAGCAACGTGGCTACTTTCTGGTTAGGTGCATTCATCCCGCGTTCGATATGTTGCAACGAGTAGCGGCGCGCCTGCAGTCGGCGAACCAGCAGCTCGCAGGCCCTTTCCGGAAGAGTGTGCTCCCCGCAGGTAAAGACGTCGGCTGCAGCGTAACCGCGTTCGGGCCAAGTGTGGACCGAGATATGCGACTCGGCAAGCAGTCCGAGTGCGGTCACGCCCTGGGGTGTGAAGGCGTGCTGAACCTCCTCGAGAAGGGTGGACTTCGAGGCGATTGCGGCGTCGCGGATCGCGTCCCGCAGGTGCTTCTGATCATTGAGAAGGCCTCCGGGGCAGTCGTACAGTTCGAGGATGCAATGTGTGCCGGTTGAAACCACCGCCCATGTCCCTCCGAGTCCGGGAGTTCTGAGAAATGTCCCGGAAAGCACCCGCTGGTTGTGGGTACCCGCCGTAGAAGTCAACACGCCGCTCTCGTGGCCTCGCGTGGCCCGCCAAGCGGAAGTGAGACTAGGGTTTATAGGGGAAGAAAAGGCCCCGCGCAAGCGAGACTCAGCGGTGGCCTCAGGAGCGGATCCGTTCGATGCGGGCTCCGAGTCCCGCGAGTTTCTCCTCGATGCGCTCGTAGCCTCGATCGAGATGATAGACCCGGTGGATCGTGGTCTCTCCCCGGGCAGCCAGGGCTGCGAGAACGAGGCTGGCGGAGGCGCGCAGATCCGATGCCGTAACCTCGGCTCCGGTGAGTGGTGTTGGCCCTTCGATGGTGGCGAGCCGGCCCGACAGGTCGATCGATGCCCCCATCCTGAGCAGCTCGGGAACATGCATGAAACGGTGCTCGAAGATGGTCTCGCTGACCCTGGATTGCCCGCCTGCCTGGGTCATCAGGACCATGTACTGGGCCTGGAGGTCCGTCGGGAAGCCCGGATAGGGCTCGGTGACGACGTCGTGGGCCCGGATCGGTCGGCCGTTGCCGATGCGGATCCAGTCTGGTCCGCTCTCCATCCTCAGGCCGATCTTCTGCAGTTTGTCCATGACGGCAGCCAGATGGCTTGGAGCCACCCCCTCGAGAGTGACCTTCCCGCCGGTGATCGCCGCGGCGACCAGATAGGTGCCGGCTTCGATCCGGTCCGGAATGACGGTGTGGTTTGCGCCACGGAGGCGCTCCTGGCCGTGGATGGTCAGCGTCCTCGTTCCGACCCCTTCGATCTGGGCGCCCATCGCGATCAGCAGTTGCGCGAGGTCGTCGACCTCCGGCTCGCGTGCCGCGTTGCGGAGGACGGTCGTGCCTTCGGCGAGACAGGCCGCCATCAGCAGGTTCTCGGTGCCGGTGACCGTCACGTCCTCGAAGGAGATCTCGGCGCCGCGGAGTTTTTCCGCGCGAGCCTCGACGTAGCCGTGCTCGAGGCGAATCTCCGCACCTAGGCGCCGCAGGCCCTCGAGGTGACGGTCGATGGGCCGGGCGCCGATCGCGCAGCCACCGGGCAGCGAGACCCGGGCGGAGCCGGAGCGCGCCACCAGGGGCCCGAGGACCAGGACAGAGGCCCGCATGGTCTTGACCAGCTCGTAGGGGGCCTCCGAGTTCGTGATCTCTGGAGTGCTCAGCGACCAGCGATGCTTGCCCAAACGCTCGCAGCGCGTGCCAAGGTCGCCGAGAAGGCGGGTCAGGGTCCCGACATCCCAGACGTCGGGGACATTGTCGAGGATCAGTTCGCCCTCGCTCAGTAGCGCTGCCGCGAGGCAGGGAAGGGCCGCATTCTTCGCCCCGGATACCCGGACTTGACCCGCAAGTGTCTGCCCGCCCTCAATGCGCAATCTGTCCATCGGCGATTCTCCTGAGCGTGAAAGGGTCATTACAGCATGAAGCAGTTGCTCGCGGTAGAATTCACCCGGCAAGAGGGAACTTGGCCGCCGGAGTCTGAAGGCGACTGGACTCGGGCCGGGAATGCGGCGGGGATGGCCGAGGGAGGCGATGACAATGCTGGATCTGAAATTTGTGCTGGCGAACCTGGACCTGGTGCGCGATGGGCTGGTCAAGCGCAGTGCCGAGATCGACCTGCAACCCCTGGTGGACCTGGATAGCGAACGACGGCAGGTGATCGTCGACGTCGAGGGTCTCAAGCAGGAGCGCAACGAGGCGTCCAAGAGCATCGGCCAGCGGATCAAGGCCGGTGAGGATGTGGACGCCGTGCGCGATGAGGTTCGCGGTATTGGCGAGCGGATCAAGGAGTTGGATGCGCGGCTGGCAGGGATCGAGGGCGAGATCGGCGCGATCCTCGAGAGCCTCCCGAACCTGCCGGATCCGAGCTGCCCTGTCGGTCCCGACGAGTCGGCGAATCGTACGGAGTTCGTCTGGGGCGAGAAACCTTCCTTTGCCTTCGATGTTCGCGATCACGTCGACATGGGGGAGATCGGGGGGACCTTGGACCTGGAGCGCGCAGCCAAGCTGACCGGTGCCCGATTTGCGGTGCACTTCGGCGAGGGGGCTCGTCTCAAGCGGGCTCTCGTCAACTTCATGATCGATCTGCACACCGAGTTGCATGGTTACCGGGAAGTGATCCCTCCCTTCATCGTCAATCGGGAGTCCCTCTTTGGGACCGGACAGCTGCCGAAGTTCGAGGAGGACCTGTTCCGCCTGCAGGATCCCTCCGACTGGTACCTGATCCCCACGGCCGAGGTGCCGATCACGAACCTCCACCGGGACGAGATCCTGGCGGAGGAAGATCTGCCGATCAAGTATGTGGCGTTCACTCCGTGTTTTCGGGCCGAGGCCGGTTCCCACGGGCGTGATGTGCGCGGCCTGATCCGCCAGCATCAGTTCTACAAGGTCGAACTCGTGACCTTCTCGCGCCCCGAGGACTCGGCAGAGGTTCTCGAGCAGTTGACATCTCACGCGGAGGAAGTCCTCAAGCGGCTCGGGCTGCACTACCGCAGAGTGACACTTGCGACCGGTGACTTGGGGTTCTCGGCCTCGAAGACCTACGATCTCGAGGTTTGGCTGCCGTCGCAGGATACCTTCCGCGAGATTTCCTCCTGCTCGAACTTCCGCGATTTCCAGGCGCGCCGAGCGGGTATCCGCTACCGGCCCGCTGAGGGTGGCAAGCCCCGCTTCGTGCATACGCTCAACGGTTCTGGTCTGGCCGTGGGGCGGACCGTCGTGGCGATTCTCGACCAGTTCCAGCGAGACGACGGCAGCTTCCGTGTTCCAGATGTCCTGGCGCCGTATATGGA
>JANTFM010000306.1 GCA_024763475.1 Acidobacteriota bacterium
CGTGATGGATCGTGAGGTTCTCCGTGCCCCAGAAGAAGCCCAGGCTGCGTATGCGTTGGATCCTGCTCCTGCTCGTTGTTCTCGCCGTGTCCTGGGGGGCATGGGGCGCGTTGCTCCGTGGTCCGAGTATCCAGGTAAAACTCACCAGCGACAGGCCGGCGATCGGGCCGGGGACCGCGCTCAGCGCCCATTTCATCGCGGGCAAGCGGGGCTTGGGTCTCGTGCGTCTCGAGGTGGTGCAAGGGGACTGCCGCACCGTGCTGGCGGAAGAGAGTTTCGAGCGGCCTTCGACCTTCGAGATCATGCCGGATTCGCAGCACCGGGAGTGGGAACTCAACGCCATCGTCGGGCGAGGCAGTCCGGAGTGTCTCAAGGAGGGTGATGTCGTCCTTCGGGCTTCGGCTCTGCGTGCTGCCGGGCCGCTCCGTGGTGAAGAGTGGAGTGTTGTCGAGACGACTCTCCCGGCTGTTTTCCGGCCGCCGTCGATCCAGGTGACCTCAACGCGACACTACCTGCGCCAGGGTGGAAGCGGCATCGTGACCTTCCGCGTCCTGGGCGACGCGGTGCGCTCTGGCGTGCGGGTGGGGCGGCTCGATCTCGAGTCCTACCCACTCGCTGGGAACCCGCGGGAGCGCATGGTCTTGTTCGGGATTCCCTGGGACCTGGATCGTCCGTCGGAGATCCGCCTGTATGCCGAAGACGCTGCCGGGAACCGTGCCGAGGCAGTTTTTCTCGATCATTTCAAAGCCGTTCCCCCACGGAAGGACACGATTCGCCTGCCGGATAGCTTCCTCGAACGCGTGGTTCCGGCCATCGCCAGCCAGACCCCAGGTTTCGATAGCTCCGGATCACTGATCGAGCAGTACGTGCGGATCAACAGCGATATGCGGGTGGCGAATCGGGCTTTCATCGCAGAGCTGTCCAAGAAGAGCGAGCCCCGTGTCTACTGGGAAGGCCCCTTCGTACAGCTCAAGAATTCCGCGAGGAGGGCGGGCTATGGGGAGACCCGCTCGTATCGCTACCAGGGACGGGAGGTGGACACGCAGACGCACCTTGGGCTCGACCTCGCATCGGTTGCTCGCGCTCCGATCGAAGCGCCGAATGCCGGGAGAGTGATCTTCACCGGATTCCTCGGGATCTACGGGAACGCGATCATCATCGACCACGGCTATGGGATGCTTAGCATCTGCGCCCATTTGAGCAGTATCGCTGTCCAAGAGGGGCAGCTCGTCAGGCGCGCAGAGACGATTGGCCGGACTGGAGCGACGGGACTTGCGGGGGGAGATCACCTGCATCTGGGGATCTTCCTGGGGGGTGTTGCCGTCGATCCGATGGAGTGGCTGGACGGAAACTGGATCAACAATCGGATCCGGCCCTACCTCCCCGCCAAGCAGGCTGAAGACTCGCGGGATCTCGCGCCGTAGAGGGAAAATTCGGCCTCTGTTCCATGAATTCACGTCAGGAAGACGTCCGATCGCTACCAAGTTGTCTCGATCTACGTTGGTGGACTTGACCCGACCGCGTATGCGCGTACCTCAAGGGGGAACTTGGAGACTGGTATGAGCCCAAAGACGGAAACCCTGGCGACACTTATCGACAACCTGGCGGTGCAGACCGGAGCTCCGGAGGTCTTTGTCGGAAAGGCGCGGGAATCGTTTACCACCCGCGGAGTCTCCCTGGATTCCGAGTCCGGACCCTACTTTACGATCCTGATTGATGCCTTCCGCCGGGAGGAATCATCCAGGCGGAGTCGAGAGCGCAATCTAGAGAAGCTCGGTGAACTCCAGGAGGCCTTCGCGACTTGGCAGCAGCGACAGGTTCTCCTTATCGAGAAGCTGAAGTTGATTCAGTCTCAGCGAGAGAAAGGTAACGGGACGGGCGCGTAGACCTACGACAGCATTCTTCCGAAAAGGGTTTCAGAAGAACGGGCGAGGGCATCCATTGTGGGTGCCCTTGTTCGTTTCGTGGTGGCAATCTCCGAGCGCGCAACACAAGTTGAGGACGTGGCCCTCTTCAGGTTTGCGGGATCAGTCCGAAGAGGGGAGCGACGAAACTCCATCGTGGGGCAGGAGCGAAGCTTACGGGGCTGTCCTAGAACGTGACACCCCGAGGGAGACGGTTCATGGGAATGAAAGTCCTTCTCGTTGACGATTCAGCCGTGATGCGCAAGGTCCTTACTCGCGCTCTTCGCCAGGCTGGTCTTGACATCGGTGACATCGTCGAAGCTGGAGACGGCCTGGAAGCACTGGCCGTCCTCGACTCGGAGGGTGGAGTCGATGTCGTACTCTCTGACTGGAACATGCCGAACATGAACGGTGTCGATTTCGTCGCTCAAGCCCGGGCCAAGGGCTACGAGATGCCGATCGTCATGGTGACGACAGAGTCAGGTGACGATCGGGTGAGCCAGGCGACGGAGGCTGGGGCGAACGGCTTCATTCACAAGCCCTTCACGCCGGATCGCCTTGCGGAGGCCCTCGGGCACTTCGTTCCCGCGTAGCCTTGCGAAAAAGGAGTCACCACGATGCCGGATGCCGCGGCAACGAACGTTGATATCCCGGGAACTCTGGACGAAGCATTTCGAGAAGTCATCGAGATGATGTTCGGCATGGGGATCGAGGGTCCGATCGAGGATCCCGATGCTGCGGAACTTAGCGTTGCGGGGATGATCGGTCTCGCGGGCACCGAATTTCACGGTCTCCTGCAGATCACATGTTCGGCCGGTAGCTCGCGTGCGCTTGCGGCAGCGCTGCTGGGCGGTGAAGACATGCTCGATGACCCCTCGATAATCGGCGACAGTCTGGGCGAGCTGGCCAACATGCTCGGTGGTGCGGTCAAGCAGCGCATCGACGTCTCCGGCGTCCGGGTGGAGATCTCACTCCCCTCCGTCCTGGAGGGCGAGTTCAGTCTCACCGGAGTAGGCGCCGAGGAATCGGTCAATCATCATTACCTGGTGGATGGAAAGCTCGTCCGGGTTGGCCTGGTCTACAACAGCGGACCAGCTGCAGACTAGGAAAACGCCGGGAGCACGGGCCTGGTCCTCGCTGTTCCGACTGTGTCGCACCGCTTCATGGCGAGAGCCGTCCTTTGAATGCAAGGGATGCGCCGTGGAGCGAAGACTGTTGCATGCTGCCGATTCAGCCGGTGGATCCTCTTGGGTCGCGTGGTTTGAATAAATACGAACAGTAACGGAACGACATTTTCGACGAGACGGGCGTGCGACATGCTTCGCTCCAGGGCGCGAGGGATGGGGCCCCGCAGGCCGCACTCTTTTGTGATGGCTAGACGACGTCTTCCGGAACCGCAGTCACCAACTCGGCGAGCATCTCCGCGTTCGTGGGGAGGACGACGAAGTGGTCCACCAGGCCCGCACGGGCAGCGACGACGATATCCCGGGTGGGACGGTCGCTACATGCGATCACGAGAGCCGGGCGCCGAGCGGGGTTCGCCAGGGACTTTAGGCGGATCTTCATGTCGGTTGGTGAGCGACTGATCACGAACAGAACCTCGACATTCGCGCATGCCGGTGTAGCCATCAGAACCTTGGCCCCCGCTTCCTCGAGCAGCGTCTTCAGTGCTCGCGCACCGGGGTCCGCGGGATGACAAGTGATGTGAATCTTCATCCCTGGGGGAATCTGCGCTGTTGCTGACGTGCCCGTGCTTTCCGCGGTCTGTTCTTCCCCTATTCTCTCGTTCCCGACGTCGTCCTCCGCCTCACGGGTGGTGAAGCGCTGACTGTTGGCTGCGGCGGGGGATTCTCCATCGCCCGCTGCAGGCTTCGTTCCCTGTGCGGAAGCCTCGCCCGCGCTGTCAGAGGTGTCGAGATCGTCTGTCTCGGAGCTTCCTCCGGCGGCCGCGATAATCTCGGCCGAGCTGATCATCCCCTCGCTGCGATCTGAGGACGCGAGCAGCAAACCGCCCCGCTCCTCTCCATCGATCAGGACGATGCCGCCGACGAGATCCCATGGATGAGAGTCGTCTACCTCGGCGAGGAGGCCAGGCCAGGGAGGAGCCTCCATGACCTTGAACTCCGAACCCCTGCGGTATTCTGGTGCCTCCGGCATCGTTTCCCGCAAGACATTGACCGCAGCTCCGCAGAGGATGTTTGCCACCTCGCCGATGGAATCGTGCAGGATCTCGGGGATCTCGCCGCTGTCCAGTACCTCCTTGACCTGCTCCTGCCCCATCAGGCTGAACGCGGCTCCGGTGTGAACCGCCGCGGGGATGTCCATCACGAGCATGGAGGGGAGCGGTGCCGACTGATGGTCCTCGACTGGGAAGCAGTACAGCTTCTGCCCCCCAAAGACCTTGGCCATCTCCTCGGAGTCTGCCGAGACCTGCCGTACTTCGACGGATTGTCCAACGAGGGCTTCGACGTTTTCGGCGAGGACCGAGAGAAGCTTCTCGGACTCCTCGCGCATCAGCTTTGCGAGACATGCTGCAGGACAGTCGGCCACTAGCAGTGCTCTCCTCGGGGCACAGATATCGACGAAGCTCTATTCGGCCAAATGGAACAGGTTCTTTAGCATCCCGGCGGCAGGAAATGCCGTCGGGGCGGCAGGATTTGCCGGGCCGTCTCCACGGTAGCTGCCACAACCCCGATCCCAGGCCTCCCGCCAGCGGCACGGAACCTGCATTCAGCGGTCGGTGATGACAACTCCCATTCCAGTTCAGGTCTCTCCCGAAGTGGCTCTCCCGCCACCGGCACAAGCCCCTGCCGCCCCGAATCTCTCCGGTGATGAATTCGGAGCTGTTCTGGAAGACGCCCTCATGGCAGAGATACAGATCCCCGTCCTCCCAGAGGAAGGAGAGTCCCGCACCTCAGCGGAAGACACCGAACTGACCCCGCCGGACCCCGTCCCTCCACAAGACATCGCGTCGAGTCTCGTGACACTCTCCACCCCACCACCAACTGCCCAAGCTGATTCCCCGGGTGACGCCGCATCCCCCCCCACCCCACC
>JANTFM010000307.1 GCA_024763475.1 Acidobacteriota bacterium
TAGGCTGAAGCCGTGCTGTCTTCCTTCGCCTCGCCTCCCTCACCCCAACGCGGGAGGCGAGGCGAAGGAAGGCAGCGCGGCGGCCTCGGGACCCCGCGCACTCCCACTTGCCCTTCCCTGTGCTGGATCCTGAGCCGAAGCCCCCTCACGCCGCCAGTCACACCTGGTCGACGGCAGCTGCTTTCCGCCTGTCGGGACCGACAAGAACAGCGGGTAATCTGAAAATGGATGGTTTTCTACCCACAGATTCTGCCGAGGACCCGGATTTCGCACTGCGCGCGCCCTTACGAGCGCTATGTATCACCAACCTGGCGAGCTGCCAGAGCCGGAGGACACCCACAAATTCTGCCGAGGACCCCAAGTTTCTCGTCCAAACCACCACACGGCCGACTTGGCGATTGTCCTCTGGGCTCAACTGCTGGTCCTCGGTGGCCACCCACGATTCGCCTCTGTCCATATCTGGAGCGACCTCGAAGTCACCTCGTGGCAGACTAGGATCGATATGGGTCTTCGACTGCGCTTGATTCTCGCGTTCCTCCTGGTCGCGTTGGCGCCGCTGGCGCTTCTGGCGTGGTCTGTCCGGCCGATTCTTGATCGGGGGCAGCAAGCGATTGTCGAGCAGAGGGCGCGGGAGCTTGGCCCGCAGCTCTCCGGCGCGAATCTCCGTGCGCGTCTCGAAGCGCAGTCTTTCGACATGCGGGATCGGATCCTGGCGGCGCAACAAGCCGGTGATCTCGATCTGGACGCCCTGCGTTCGGAGCGGAATACCTTCTTTGCTCGCAGGAAACGCGAGCGTGCACAGCGCAAGCTAGCCGAGTTGCTCCCGACTCAGGATCTGGACCGCATTGTGCTCATGGACGGCTCGCGGCTCCTGTTTGCCGTCCCCGCGGAGGCTGGGCAGCAGCTTCCACCCGGACGCGACGTCCCGCGCAGCGGCTGGCGCTGGGAGGCGGACCGTGGGGTGCTCATCCTTTCCACCGCGGTTCCACCGGACGAGACGCATGTCGCCGATCGATGGGATCTGCTGCTGCTCGCGGAACGAAGCTATTCTCCGGAACGACTGGCGGTGGAGTTCTCCGGGATCTGTGGCGTCCCGGTCTCCGTGACGCCGCGCCTGCCGGGACAACCGGACTCCGTTCCCACGCCAAGCGAGCGCGCCCTGGCAACGCTGCACTCAGGCCGCGGCGCCACCGTCGCGATCCTGAGCGCGGACCTTTCCACGATCGGGACACTCCAGCGCTCGCAAGTCGCCACGCGGCTTCTCCTTGCCCTGGCGGTCGGCGCAGGGCTCGCGCTGGTCCTGGCCGCGCTTTTCGCGAGTCTGCTGGCCCAGCCTCTCCGAAGGCTCAGCCGCGCCGTGAGCGCCGTCGCCGACCATCCGAGTGAGCCAGAGACGATGCCGAGCGGAGCGGGCGAAGTGGGTCGCCTCGCCTCGGCGGTGAACCGGATGCTCGCAGCTCTGCGCCGGGAGCAGAAGCGCCGCGCGCGAGCCGAGCGCTCCGCCGCATGGCAGGAGGTCGCACGCCGGGTGGCCCACGAGGTGCGCAACCCACTGACGCCGATCCGGCTCGGCGTCGACAACCTTCGACGCGCGCAACGCAGGGGGCCCGAGCCGCTCGCCGCCTGCCTCGACGAGGAAGCCGAGGCGATCCTGAGCGAAGTCGAGCGCCTCGAGCGACTGGTGCGGGAGTTCTCGCAGTTCGCGCGGCTGCCCCGGCCCAAGCTCGAGCTGATCGACCCGATCGAACTCGTGCGCAAGGCCGCCATGGGCCAGGTCGGCGCACACGACGAGATCACGCTCGAGCTCACAGCCGAGGGCACACCCATCGAGATTCCGCTCGAACCCGCGCCCGTGGACACAACCGACGGAATTCCAACCAAAATCCTGCCCGAGGACACAACCGACGGAATTCCGACCAAGCTCACGGCCGTGGACACAACCGACGGGAATCCAACCAAGCTCCTGCCCGAGGACACAGCCGACGGAGTTCCGACCAAGCTCACGGCCGAGGGCACATTCGCAACACTTCGAGCCGACCCCGACCTGCTGGCCATGGCAGTTGCCAATCTCTCGAGGAACGCCGCGCAGGCGATGGGCCCGGAAGGCGGCACTCTGCGAATCGCTGTCGCAAAGATCGAGGACTCCGGCGTGGAGTTCGTGGAGATCTGCTTCGAGGACTCCGGCCCGGGCATCCCGGAACAACTCATCGACCAGCTCTTCGAGCCCTATGTCACGGGGCGGGGCGAAAGCGGCACCGGCCTCGGCCTGGCGATCGTCAGGCAGGTCGTCTGTGAGCACGGCGGCCGAGTCCTTGCAGAGAATCGGCCCGAGGGAGGGGCACGCTTCCGAATTCTGCTGCCGCGGAGGCCGCGCGCCGACGTCGCATACGCCACGGAGATCTGATCGATGCCACGAATCCTGATCGTCGACGATGAGGCCAACCTCCGCGCTACACTCGCACGCACGCTACGCTCGGAGGGATATCAGACGGCCGAGGCAAGGGACGGCGTCGAGGCTGTCTCGAGGCTCCACAACGGTGGCTTCGACCTGGTCATCCTCGACCTGTCGATGCCCCGGCTCGATGGCTTCGGCGTCCTCGCGGCGCTGGCTGACGAAGAGGGTGCCCCCCCGGTCCTGGTCCTCACGGCCCACGCGTCGCTGGACAACGCGGTTCGTGCCATCCAGGAGGGTGCGTTCGACTTCCTCGAGAAGCCCCCGGCAGCCGAGGCACTGCTCCTGAGGATCCGTCGAGCCCTCGAGAGTTCCACCGCACGCACGGAGAAAGAGTTCGCATCCTCCGATGCCCTCGCCGGACGCATGCTGGGTGAGAGCGCCGCCATGATCGAGCTACGCGAGGCCATCGCGCGGGTCGCCCCCACCTCGGCGCGGGTCCTGATCCAGGGGGAGAACGGTACCGGGAAGGAACTGGTCGCCCGCGCGATTCATGAGCAATCGTCACGCGCCGCGGCAGCGATGGTCCGCGTGAACTGCGCCGCCCTGCCGGCGGAGCTCTTCGAGGCCGAACTCTTCGGTCATGTGAAGGGCGCCTTCACCGGGGCGATCGCCGCCCGGCGGGGACGCTTCGAACGCGCCTCGGGCGGAACCCTCTTTCTCGACGAGATCGGTGAGATTCCCCTGCCGGTCCAACCCAAGCTCCTGCGAGCCCTCGAGGAGGGCGAGATCGAACGCGTCGGCGCGGAGCAAGGCACCCAGGTTGATGCGCGGGTCCTCGCCGCCACCAACCGCGACCTCCCGCGGCTGGTCGAGCAGGGTGTGTTCCGGCAGGATCTCTTCTATCGCCTCGAGGTCGTCACCCTCGTGGTCCCGCCGCTGAGGGAGCGGCGCGAAGACATTCCGACCCTCGCCCGGCACTTTCTGGCCCAAGCCTGCTCGGAGTGCGCCCGGGCGACTCCCGAGCTGAACGCCGATGTGATGGATCTTCTCTCGGGACTCGACTGGCCGGGCAACGTGCGCCAGCTGCGGAACCTCTGCGAACGCCTGGCGATCCTCTCCCCGGGCGACACGCTCACGGCCTCCGCGGTCGGGCAGCAGCTCGGCGGGACGCCCTCCGCGGGCGCGTTGCCCTCGAAGGGACCGCTCACGGATGCGGTGGCCGCCTTCGAGCGCCACTTCATCCGCGCCACACTCGCACGCCACGGTGGAACCATGAGCGCCGCCGCGAAGGAACTCGGCTTCGAGCGCAGCTCGCTCTACAAGAAGATGAAGGCGCTGGGGATGCCGCGCTGAGGGAGGCGTCGTCAGCTGTGTCCTGACGTCCACAGTTGCGGAAGAAAGAAGACAGTCAACGCCCATCCCCGCGGCAGATCCCTCCCCACAAAGTTACTGATAATCGCAACTTAGCTTCGCAAAGGCCCTCCCCAGGCGGTCGGCATGAATCCCGCTCTATCTACGAGCGTGACGAAACGAAACGACCGAAACCCATTTCATCCCAAGGAGGAAGCCACGATGAAGATGCTCAAGTCGACCGTTCCCCTGCAGATCCTGGCCCTGCTCGCCGCGGGCTGCTCCGTCGCACCCGACGAAGACTCCCAGAAGACCGAGCGAGAGCTCCCCGCCCGCAACGCGCGGGTTGTCCGCAGTGTCGAAGCCCCGGTGGACCTCGAGGCCGACGCGACCGCGATTCTGCCCGTCTCGAGTCGCGAAAACGGCCCGGCCGCCGACGTGCTCGACCCCCGGCTCGACCATGCCGCCCTGGGCAAGGAGGCCTGGGAAGCGGGCGAGTTCAGCGCCGCCGCCGAACACCTGCGCTTCGCGGTGGAGAACGACCAGGCCAGTCCCTATGAGATCTACCTGCTCGGTCTCTCCCTGTGGCACGCCAACGAGGCCGATGAGGCCGAGTTCTTCCTCGTCGACGCCTGCTGGAAGATGGAGAACTTCGTCCGGGCCCCCGTGAATCTTGCCCGCGTGCGGATCGAACTCGGTGATCTCGAGGGTGCACGGGCCTCCATCGACGAGGCCCTCGCGATGGACCCGGACTTCGCCCCGGCCTACAACGTCCTCGGCCGCATCGACATGGCCGAAGGCAAGAGTGACGACGCGGCCGAAGCCTATCGCCGGGCGGCAGAACTCGATCCTGAGACTCCGTGGCCACTCAACAATCTCGGCTACTCGCTGCTGCTCAGGGGCGACGCGGAGCAGGCCGTGGACCCGCTGAACCAGGCGGTGGGACGCGATGACAGCCACGCGTGCATCTGGAACAACCTCGCGCTAGCCCGGGAGCAGACCGAAGATCTCGAAGGAGCCCTCGCCGCGGCACAGATGGCCGCCTCTCTCGACGGGAATCGCACGGACTACGAAGCCACCGCACTTCGCATCGCCGTCCTCCTGCCAGACCCCGTGATGGATCCCAACACCGCCGTTGCCGAGGACGCAACCGAGATCCTCTCCGGGGAGAAGGTCGCCGCAGAAGGCACCCTCGCGGAGGAGAC
>JANTFM010000308.1 GCA_024763475.1 Acidobacteriota bacterium
CCCTACAGGCTGGTCCCTACGCTGGTCCCTACAGGCTGGTCCCTACGCTGGTCCCTACGCTTTCGGCAGACGCTCTTGACTCTTAATTTAACGGTATTGGATCTAACCCGGACTGTGCATGAGCCCTTCGTCCAGAACACCGTATCCGCTCGGCGCCCTGTTGGGAGCGCGGGGTGTGTGCGCGGGCCAAGGGTATGGGACACCGCATGAACGGCTCCTGGACGCCATCATCTCGAGGGTTGCGCGCGACATGACGAAAAGCGTTTCGTCGCGTGCTACGACTGCCGGGAGTGAAAAGCAGGGGGGGAGCATGTACCATCAGCACCATGAGCCAGACGCGCATCAGCCGGGACGACGTGCGCCGAATCGCGCGCCTGGCGCGTCTTTCTCTGTCCGGGAACGAGATCGAGATCATGACCCGCGAGCTGCGGTCAATCGTCGAACACTTCGCCCGGCTTGAAGACCTCGAAGCTCCCCTCGCCCAGCTCGAACACCTCGACCCCCTGCCCGAACTCACGGCTCCGTCAAAGGCCCGATGCGCCCGCAGGACGGACGAGCCGGAACCCTCGTCGAGCGCCGAGGCCATCACGGCGCGCGCATCGGTCTTCAGGCACGGGCACTTCATCGTTCCCAGGATCATCGGGTGACGAAAGGCGCCTCTGCATCCGCCCTTGCCCGATCCGTGCGCCACGGCGATCTTTCGGCACTCGAGTGCGTCACGCAGGCGCTCGAGGCCCTCGCCACTCCCGCTTCCGGCGCAGCCGTCACAGACCGGCTCGAGGACTCCGCGCGGCAGCAGGCAACGCAACTCGATACCTGCCGGGAGCGTGGCGAGACCCTGGGCCCTCTCGCCGGTGTGCCTTTCGCCGTCAAGGAGAACATCTGCACCCTGGACGGTCGAAGCGCTTGCGGATCACGGAGCCTGGCCGGGCACCGCTCCCCCTTCGAGGCGACCGCCGTCGATCGGCTGCGGCGCGCGGGGGCCATCATGGTCGCCAAGACCTGCTGCGACGAGTTCGGCATGGGGTCGTCCGGCGAGCATTGCGCCTGGGGTCCCACCACGAATCCCTGGGATCCGGAGCGAGTGCCGGGGGGCTCGAGTTCGGGATCGGCGATCGTCGTGGCGCGTGGCGCGGTTCCGCTGGCGCTCGGCAGCGACACCGGGGGATCCGCCCGCCAGCCCGCGGCCTTCTGTGGCCTCGTCGGCGTCAAGCCGAACTATGGACGCGTCTCCCGCTGGGGCCTGGTCGCCTTCGCCTCTTCCCTGGATACCATCGCCCCGATGACCCGGACGGTCTCCGACGCAGCTCTCGCACTTCGGGTCATGGCAGGCCACGATCCACATGACGAGAGCTCGTCGTCCCGACCCGTTCCGGACTTCGAGAGCAGCCTTGGGAAGGGAGTCTCCGGCCTGCGCGTGGGTCTGATCCGGGAGTTCCGGGGCCACGACAGCCTGCACCCGGCCATCGCCGTTGCCGTCGATCGGGCCGCCCGGGATCTCGAGGCCGCCGGCGCGGAGCTTCGCGAGATCTCCTTGCCGGTTGCAAGCTATGGGCTGCCGATCTACTACCTTCTCTCCTCCGCGGAAGCATCGTCCAACCTATCCCGCTACGATGGTGTGCGCTACGGTGTGAGATCGCAGGGCGGAGACGACCTCCTCGGCATGTACGAGAAGACCCGCGGCGAGTCTCTCGGCCCGGAGGTGAAACGCAGGATCATGCTCGGCACCTATGCCCTATCCGCCGGTTACTATGACGAGTACTACGGTCGCGCACTTCGCGCCCGAGCCGTCCTGCGGAGCCAGGTGGAGCGGCAGCACCGGGAATTGGATCTCCTGCTTTGCCCGACGACTCCACAACCCGCATTCCGCCTCGGTGAGAAGACCCGTGAGCCGCTCGAGATGTACGAGGGCGATCTCTTCACCGTGCTGGCCAGTCTCACGGGCCAGCCCGCCCTGACGATTCCGGCCCCGGAGCGCGTCGGCGGCCTGCCGCTGGGCGTGCAACTCATCGCCCGGCCCTTCGACGAAATGACGCTCTTTCGTGCCGCCCGCACGCTCGAGCAAGCAGGATTCCGTTCGGGATCACTCGAGCCAGAATCGGGACAGAACTCGTGATCTCTTTTTCTTCCTTCTCGCTTCGCCTTCGATCCGTACGGTGGACGCTCGCGCTGATGCTAGGCGCTGTGCTGTGCCCCCTGCCTCTCCTGGCCGCCGCTCCGCCGGCGCCTTCATCAGCCCCCGCACTGCTCTCGGACGATGCCGTCGCCATCATCAAGGACGAGGGGATCGAGGCCCGGCTGATCAACGGCCAGGAGATCTTCCTCGCGGTCCAGCCGGAGAAGGGCGATGGATACATCGCCATGGCCCGGCGCCTCTGTCGTGACGAGAAGGCCTGGCCCGCCCTGCAAGCTGCCAACGGTGGTCGGGAGATCGTGCTCGGCCAGCCGGTCATGGTCCCCTGGGACCTGATGCGCCTGGAGTATCGCTACCTCGCCCTCCTCGCTCTCTTTCCGGAAGATGCCCCGACGGAGAAGGGATGGAGGCACTTCCCTCACAAGAGTCGTGCGGAGACCTTCGGCGAGGGATTCTGGCAGGTCGCCCTGTGGTTTACCGACAAGGGGGAGAACTGGGAGAAGATCGCTCTCGCTAACAAGGTGAGCGGCCCCGACCTTCCCGAAGAACAGGCCCTCACGATTCCGAAGGCACTGCTCCTACCCCTCTTCCGGCGTGTGGATGAGTCGGATGACGGCCGACTGACCTTTCACGAGGACAAGAAGGGGGCCTACGCCGAATACCGGCTGAAGAAGAAAGAAGCCCTCTACACCGCCGTAGTTCTCCGCTTCATGGACCTGGTCGACCCCGAGGACGTGAGCCATGCCGCGGCGCGGGTCGCGAAACGCAGCGGGATTCGGGATGTTCGCAAGATCCCCGTGGGAAAGCGGATCAAGATTCCCCTCGACATGCTGGCGCTTGGCGCCCTCCCTGCAAATCACCCTCGGCGCATCGCGGCCCGCATCACCGAGTCCGAACTCGCCTCGGTCCGTCTTCCACCCAAGGTCAAGACACTCAAGGGTGTGCACATCCTGCTCGATCCCGGCCACGGCGGAAAGGATCCGGGGGCGATTCAGAACGGCATTTGGGAGAGCGAGTACGTCTACGATGTCAGTTGCCGGATCAAGCGCCTCCTCGAGCGGGACACCGGCGCCAGCGTCCACGTGATGACCCGTGACACGGAGAATGGCTACAAGGTCTTCGAGACGAAGAAGATTCCCAAGAACCAGCGGGAGGTCGTGGACGTTCACCCGCCCTACAAGATCAAGGCCGGACGCTCCGGGACGCGCATCGGTGTCAACCTGAGGTGGTACCTGGCGAACGCGATCTACCGTGACCTGAGTGCGAAGAAGGTGCCCTCCGACAAGATCGTCTTCGTCAGCCTGCACGCGGACTCGCTGCACCGCTCCCTGCGCGGAGCCATGGTCTATGTTCCGGGGGAGCGCTTCCGCAAGGGCAAGTTCGGTCACAGGGGCAAGAGCTACCGACGCTACCGGGAGGTCAAGTCGGCGAAGAAGGTCTCCTTTACACGAAAACAACGCCTGCGGGACGAAGCCGTCTCACGCCGCCTGGCGAACGCGATTCTCGAGGGATACCGGCAGGAGAAGCTTCCGGTCCACAAGCACATCCCCGTGCGCAATCACATCCGCCGGGGAAAACGGCGCTTCGCCCCCGCGGTCATTCGAGGCAATCAGGTTCCCGCGAAGGTGCTCCTCGAGACTGTCAATCTGGGCAACAAGGACGACGCAAAGCTCCTCGCCGATCCCGCCGGCCGAGAGCGCATCGCCCGCGCAGTCGTTGCCGGTCTCCGCAAGTTCTATGAATAGCAACCATCACAAAGTTCTATGAATAGCAACCATCACAGACCACGATGAGGACACGGTGAAACTACCCTTACGCTGGTATTCGATCTCGCTCCCCGTGTTGTTGGCGCTGTTGCTGGCGAGTCTTCCCGCCGTCGCGAAGCAAACGGCGGCGCCGGGGACGCCAGTACCCGATTGTTTCGAGGACTGGTGGCAGGTCCAGATCAAAGAGATCGCTTCCCGAGCCGAAGGACCCGAAGCGCTGCTTCCCCTGCGCGTGCTCGAGAGTCTGATGGAAACGGCAGCGGATCCCTTCGAGATCGTGGCAGCCCTGAGCCGAATCCGCGCCGACCGCAGGACCCATCCTCTGGTGGCCGCGGAAATCGACATTCGATTGCTCGACTGGGACCTTCGGCGAGGCGACCTTGCTGCCGCAGACGCGCGTCTCGCACGCCTCGGCACCCTCCGCGACTTCGAGATTTCGGGGCCCTTCGCGCGTCGCGAAGACGCCCAGGCAAGCCTGAGCGCAGGTGATGCGGGAGCCTGGCGGGCGGTACGGACCGGAGCGAATGGAATCCTCCCCCTCGATAGTCTCTTGCACCCGTCCTCGAAGGGCTTCGCACTGGCCGTGTTTCACCTCCGCGCAGAGAAGACCATCGAACTCGCGCTGCGTTTTGGAGCCGACGACCGGAGTGATGTCTGGCTCGATGGACGGCAGATCGCCGCACCGGACGGCATGCACGGCCTCGCCTTCGACCAGCACGCGGTGTTCTTCCGGGTGAGCAAAGGAGTCCACCGTCTCGCGTTCATCGTCGAACAGGACGCGATCGCCTGGCGCCTCTTCGCCCGCCTCACGACACCGGGAGGAAGCCGTCTTCCGTCCACGGTCACACTTGGCTCGCTTGCTGATCTCGGTAGCCCGCTCCTGGCCGCAGACACGAGGCGCGAGTCAAGGCCTGTCAGGGGCGACACCGTGGCGACGCTACTTGAGAAGACGCAGCGCAGAAAGCCCTGGATCAAGGCTCATCTGGCCCTCGATCAAGGGAGCCGGCAACTACCGGACCGGGAGTCCGCAGACGCCGTGGCCC
>JANTFM010000309.1 GCA_024763475.1 Acidobacteriota bacterium
TCTCTACATTGACGACGCCATGACGGACGCAACAGCCCGCAACTGGACGCCGCTCACCCACATCGGCTTCGGCGAGATCACCGCGCTCAGCGAGGACACGCTGACCACCGACGGACTCGTGGACCTGTTGCCAAACGGCCTGGCCGGCCTCGAGATCAATCCGAATCTCGACCAGCGGGAGACCTTCACGATCCTCGCCAACGACGAGACCACCCTCACGGTCGACATCAGCGGGGGAACGCGGCTGACGGATGTCGCGACCATCGGCAGCCGCTACGCGGGCGTCTACCGCTTCGACAACCTGAGCTTCCGCCGGGGCGGCTTCCTCGTCATGGGCGACCAGCTGCGCGTCGAGGACACGCTGCTCCTCGACGAGCACGGCCGCCTCACTCATTTCGACGCCACGATGGACTTCATCTCGAAGCTGGACCTGGGCGTCAACACGCTCGAGATCCGCGAGACGGCATCGATCGACCTGGGGGCCCGCGGTTACCTGGGAGGCCTGCGGGGCGGCAACGACTGTACGGGCCAGAGCCAGGGAAACAGCGATGGCTCAGACTATCGTTCGGGGGGCTCCTACGGCGGCTTCGGCGCCACCCATGACGGGACTCCCGGGCCGAGCTACGGCAGCCTTACGCACCCGGCCGAGCTGGGCTCGGGAGGATCCTGTGGCTCCAGCGCACGTTCGGGCGGCGATGGCGGGGGCTATGGAGTGATCCAGGCCGAGCGGATTCTCCTGGACGGTGTGATCAGCGCGAACGGGACCAGGGGTAGCGGCTCTGGGGCAGGGAGTGGATCCGGCGGCACCCTCTTGATCGAGACGGACGAGCTCTCCGGCACGGGCTTCCTCAGGGCCAATGGTGCGGCGTACGAAGTCGGTGGCGGCGGGGGCCGCATCGCCATCGAGTACGAAACCCTTCTCCTGGACCAGTCCCATATCGAGGTCCTTGGGGGGCGTGGTTCCTGGGACTGGGCCGGCAACGGCACGCTCTTTCTCCAGTCCCATGCGCAGAGCCTCGGGGATCTGGTCGTCGATGGACATAGTGCGTCGACGCCCGCGGCCTCCAGTCCGATTCCCGGCGGCTACAACTTCGACAACATCATCCTCAGGGGGGCCTCACAGGTGGTCGCGGACGACGGGCTGAGCTGCTCGGGGACGCTACGCCTCTTGGACGGTTCCATCCTGACCCACTCCACCGAGTCCGAAGCCGGGCTCACCATCGACGCCGCGCAGGTCGAGGTCGACGAGAGCAGTGCGATCGACGTCTCGGGACGCGGCTACCGCGGCGGATACCGTGACGACAATAGCGAGCCCTACGGGCTGACCCTCGGGGCACTTCCGGGAGCGGAGGCCCGGGCCGGCGGCAGCTATGGCGGCTACGGCGGCATCCGCGATGGTGCAGGAAACAACCTGCCCTATGGACACCCGGGCGCACCACTTTATCTCGGCTCGGGAGGATCCTCCGGCTCCGGCGCAAGGGCCGGGGGCAACGGCGGCGGGCTCGTCCGCATCGAGGCAAGCGAGGGACTTCATATCGCAGGCGCAATTCGGGCCGAAGGGCAAAGCGGCAGTGGCTCCGGCTCGGGCAGCGGATCCGGCGGATCGATCGACATCCGCACGGCGCTGCTCGAAGGAGCGGGCCGCATCACCGCGGCCGGAGGCGGGTACGAGATCGGCGGCGGCGGAGGACGCGTCGCGATCAGCTACAGCGACCTCGGTGGTGAAGGCCAGGACTTCTCCGGACTGCGTACGATCACGGCTCTCGGGGGCCATGGCTCCTGGGAGTGGGGCAGCGCGGGCAGCGTGCTGCTCAAGCGTCAAGGCGATCCACACGGCGAACTGATCATCGACGACAATCAAGACGGCGTGACGAGCCGCAACTGGACGCCGCTGACGCTGATCGGCTTCGGTCAGAACACCGGCCTGAGCGAGGACACGCTCACGACGGACGGCACGGTTACGATGCTGCCCAACGGCCTCGTCGGGGTCGAGATCAATCCGAATCTCGATCAGGAGCGAGGATTCACCGTGCTTTCCAACACCGAGACAACGATCACCGTGGATGTCTCCGCAGGCACGCTCCTCACCGACGTGGCCGCCGTGGGAGACGACTACGGCGGCGTCTATCGCTTCGATCGCCTCTCCTTCCGTCGCGGCGGCTTCCTCGTCGTGGGTGACCGCCTGCTGATCACCGACACGGTCTTCATCGATGAGTACGGCCGCCTGACCCACTTCGACGCGACCCTCGACTTCAGCTCTCGCCTCGAAGTGACGGCCGGATCGATCGAGCTGACCGCAAGCGGCTTCATCGATGCGGACGGTCGCGGCTATCTCGGCGGCAGCCGCGATGGCAATGCCTGCGAGGGCCAGACCCTGCCAAGCCTCACGGGCTCGAGCTATCGCTCGGGAGGATCCTACGGAGGCCTCGGCGCAGCGCACGAGAGCGGGGTCCCCAACCCGCTCTACGGGAACGCCGCGAGCCCCGCAGACCTTGGCTCCGGAGGCTCCTGCGGCGACGCGAACCGCGCCGGGGGCGACGGCGGGGGCTACCTCCTGCTGACCGCCGACACGATCACGGTGGATGGCGTCATCAGCGCAGGGGGGCTTCGCGGCAGCGGTTCTGGATCCGGCAGCGGCTCCGGTGGCAGCATCATGATCGACGTCGACGAACTCTACGGAACGGGTGTCATCCGTGCGGACGGCGGCGGCTACGAAGTCGGCGGCGGCGGCGGACGCATTGCTATCATCTTCACCTGGAAGGATCTGCCCGACGATAACATCCATGCCGCCGGCGGCCACGGGAGCTGGGCCACGGCCTCCGATGGAAGCGTAGAACTCCATTGACCAGATCTGGGCCCGGCCTGCCGCCCCGAAGGGGCCGGGCCCAGGACTCTTGGCAACAACAATCAGCCCGCTCTATTCGTAGACCTTCGAGTCGGATCACCGCGGTTGTGCGCTGGCCGGCCCCAGCGGGTACCCCGCGCCGGAACAAGAGCGCCGACGATCCAATCCGCAGGTGGCTCACATCCTCCACCGGGTGTTCCGCGCTGAGTACGGACGAGAGGACACGGCCAGTGGGCGTCTATGGAGTCGCGACCGAAGAGCTCATGACGACTCAGGGCTGAGGATCAGGGCGTGGCCTCACCGCAGGAATTCATCGAGACGATACTGTAGCAAAAAACCTTCTGACCATCGCATGACTCCATGGGCTATTCAAGAGGCGGTTCGCACCAGGAGCACGGGGCCTCGTCCGTTCATGGGGCCGGCTCCTCTCCGGAGCTTCCGCCTGTATTCGAGGCGCCGACGATGAAGTACGCCGCGTCTCCAGCGGAGCTCGTGCGCGAATCGACATGATGCGTCGCCGTGGTCTCGTGATCGATCGTGAAACCCTGATCCGGGTTTGGGGATGAGTAGACTTGGTACAAAGAGGCCGGATCGTGGCCGGCGTCCACCGCCGTCGCGGACCAACTCAAGCGTAGCTCGCCGTACTCCTTCCGCAGCAGCAAGGTGTTGCCGACGGGGTTCGGGGCGAGAGAGGCGCCGGGAGTGAACGCGTCGCAGAGGAAACGTGAACCGCTAAAGCGAACATCGTCCACCAACATCTCGACGATGGCATCTCCTGTGTGAGGAACTCCGGCGATCCATAGTTCCTCGGCCGTCACTCTCAGCTGCATCTGAGTGGTCGGGCGGTTCGGCACGATGGCGTCGTAAAGCTCCCACCCTTCGGTGGTGGTGTTGTCTCTGATGAGAAAAGAGAAATTGGCTCCGGCGTCGTCAGACATCAGGATCTCGCCCCGGGAGATGTCGCCATGACCCCGGGTGGTGTGGTAGAACCAGCGGAACACTTCGACTCTCACCCCTTCGCGGGCCTGACTTCCATCAAAGAGCGGCGAGTCGAGAATCGCCACTTTGTCGACATCGCCGTCTTCGCCGTTGAATCCTCCTCCTGCCACGGGGTTCCCCGTCACCTGCGCGCGCACGCCTGGGGCCGGGCTTGCGTCATCCTCCGGCTGGATGGTCTGTGCCATCCATATGACCTCATGGGGATCTTCCCGCACGAAGTTGTTGTCCGGCTCATCGCCACCTACGGACCAACCCTTGTCGGTCTCCATGTCGTCTTCGAAGAAGAGCAGGTCTTCTTTCACACCAACTGAAAAGGAGAAACCCGAATAGGAGGTCGCACCCTCTGCATGATCGATCTGCAGGTGCAGACGCACGATCTGTCCGCACCCCTGGTTCATGCGAAGTGAAAACGGTGAGCCGGTGCTTGCGGCGGAGGCTGATGCCGCCAAGTCGGGGTAGTACGCCACCGGGTTGAGTATCTCCACGCCCGGGCTGTTCGTGGTCAAGCGGGCGCGAACGCCGGTCGCGGTGGAGTCTCCCCTGTTGGTCAGTGTCACCTCGACAAACGCCGTCTCCCCCACATCCAGGTCACCATCCCCGTTTCCATACTGAGGATTGGAATCGTCAAAGACATGAGACGCGTATCGCAGCCGGGAAGCCACCGCGGAGACCGCCGCCACCGCATCGACCCGGCCGGAACCATACTCGTTGTCCTTGCCCGGGCTGCCTAGATCCACCGCGGTGGATTCGAGAAGCTCCTTGATGGCTGCCGGATCCAGGCTGGGGTCGGTTTCGAGCATCATCGCGATAACACCAGCGACATGGGGCGCGGCCATCGAAGTCCCATTCAGCTCCCAGTAACCATTGCAGATCCTGTGGCTCTCGGTATCGACCCCAGGGGCCATCAGGTCCGGCTTGATCAACCCCGGGGGGTAGGGATAGTCGTTGTAGGGTGCAATGTCCTGCCAACTGACCGGGCCGATCGAGGAGAACGTGGCCAGGACGTCGTCACAGTCGGTAGCCCCCACAGAGATCATTCTGGGTACGTCCGCCGGTGTGGTCACGTCGTTTGGTGGATCATCTCCGCCTTCGTTGCCCG
>JANTFM010000310.1 GCA_024763475.1 Acidobacteriota bacterium
AAGGGGCGGAAACCCTCCCAATCGACCAACTCGGCGAGCTTCGGTAGTGGGTCGCCGAGCTTTTCCAGCTGCTTGTGGCGACTGTCGAGATCAAAAATCCTGGCTGCACCTGTTTTCCTACGCTGACCAGAGTAATGAGGCATCATGACGTTTTGGGGGGTATTTTTAGAAGCCCCCTGAACCAACCCTCGATGAGATGTCACACGAACCCCTAGCTTCCCCTCGCACCCTTGTGCTCACCGACGTGGTCGACAGCACCAAGCTTGCGGCCACCCTCGGAGACGCAGACAACGCCGCGTTGTGGGACCAACACGATGCGGTGGCGCGGCAGCTCGCGGCGGATTGGAATGGCACGGAGGTGGAGCGAACCGATGGAATCCTGGTGCTGTTCACCAATCCCGGGCAGGCGTTGGGCTTTGCCATTGCCTATCAGGAAGCACTGAAGCAGCTCGCCCCCCCCCTGCTCGCCCGGGTCGGAATCCACAGTGGCACCCTGGTGGTGCGACCCAATCCGGAGGAGCACGTCGCTCGAGGCGCAAAGCCACTGGAGGCGGACGGCCTGTCGATTTCCCTGGCAGCGAGGGTCATGTCCATCGCTCTCCCCATGCAGATCCTGGCCACGCGGGACGTGTTGGCCAGCCGGTTCGGAGAAGCGACATCGCACGGCCATTGGCGCATGAAGGGCACCGAAGAGCCCGTAGAGGTCTTCGAGGTTCGCCACGTTCACGCACCGTTGGCTCCGCCACCTGATGCGGAAAAGGCGTATCGAGTGGTTCGCAAGGGAGATCATTGGCTCCCTGTGCGAGAGATCCCCCACGCCCTGCCGGCGGAGTGGGATCGGTTCGTGGGACGCCGCCAGGATTTGTACCAGCTCGAAACGCTCCTGGATGATGGCGCCAGGCTGGTGAGTATCACGGGCATCGGAGGCACGGGAAAGACCCGGCTGGTGACCCACTACAGTTGGGCGCGCTTGGGCGACTATCCGGGCGGCGTCTGGTTTTGCGACCTGTCCGAAGCCCGAGACACCGAGGGCATCATCTATGCCGTGGCCTTCACCCTGGACGTGCCGCTAACCGAGGAAGATCCGGTGCAGCAGCTCGCCGACGCCATCGCCGGCCGGGACCGTTGCCTTATGGTGCTCGACAACTTTGAGCAGGTGGCAGAACATGCCCGCGACACGGTGAGTCGGTGGTTGACCCGCGCTGGAAACGCCACGCTGGTGGTGACGAGCCGCGAGCTGTTGGGTCTACCCGGAGAGGTGGCGCTTGAGCTGCAACCCCTTGACGAGCAAGACTCACTGTCGTTGTTCGAGGCGCGCGCAGCTGCGGTGGAACGCAACTTCACCATCGTCTCCGACAACCAGGACGATGTGGTGGCGTTGGTACAGCTCCTCGATCATCTGCCATTGGCCATCGAGCTCGCAGCGGCCCGGATGCGGGTCCTGTCGCCCAGCGAATTACTGGCGCGGATGGAGGAGCGATTCCAGCTGCTTCTGTCCACCCATTCCCGGGTCGACCGCCAGACCACCATGCGCGCTACCCTCGACTGGTCCTGGGATCTGCTCACACCAGAGGATCAGACCACCCTCGCCACCGTCTCCTTGTTCGAAGGTGGCTTTTCCCTAGACGCCGCCGAGGCCGTCCTTCCCCCCGAGGACCGGCCCATGCCAGACCGCTTGCAGAGCCTGGTGGACAAGTCGCTGGTGCGAAAGGCGGTGGATGGGCGCTTCGATCTGCTGGTCAACGTTCGGAGCTATGCCGCAGAGAAGCTGGATGCGTTGGGGATCCGCACGGATGCGGAGCAGCGACACGGAGCCCACTTCGCTTGTCTGGGGACCCCCGAGGCCCTCGATGCGCTGCGCTCCCCCGAAGGCGTGGAGCGAATGCGTTCATTGGAGCGAGACCTCGACAACGTGGTCGCCGCGTGTCGTCGAGCGGTGGCCAGGACCGATGCCGAGGTAGCCTTGCCCACCTTGAAGGCCGCCTGGGCTGTGTTGGATCAGCGCGGCCCGGTGGCCTTGGCTGCCGCCCTGGCCGACGAGGTGGGAGATCTACCGGGGCTGACGCCCGGGCTACGGGATCGACTTCGTGCTGAGGCATTGCTGGCGCGGGGCTCCCACACGGAGGGACAGGCCGAGCTACGTGAGGCCGTGCGGCGCTTGGGCTTCCCCGAGCCTCGAATAACGCCCGGCTTCATGCTCAAGACCGTGCGCGGCGTGCTCACCCAGGTGGCTCGACGCAACGGGTGGTCCCGGCCCGTGCTTCCGGATCGATCCGAGCTCGAGGTGCGCATGTCCGCCACGCGTGCCTACCAACGGCTCGTGGAGACCTACTGGTTCGCCTGCGAGCCACCGCGCATGATGGGTTCCGCGATCTCGGCATTGAACCTCTGCGAACCGCTTGGCTCCTCGCCGGAGCTCGCGCGCGCCTACGGCACGTTGGCTCTGGCCACCAGCGGCTTACGCTTCGATCGCCTGGCTGACCGGTACGCCTCCCTGGCGCTGTCGACGGCCCGCAGAACGGGCTCGCCCCACGCCGAAGCCTACGTGCGCTTCTTGGCCACCGTGTACCGGATCGGTCACGGCCGCTGGGAGGAGGTGGCCCAGGATCTGGAGCGCTCGCAGCGCCTGTTCGAGCAGACGGCGGACGATCGGCTCCTGGGCGATGCGCGCACCGTTGAGGGGATGTCGGCGCTTTACCGGGGCCAGTTCTCCCAAGCCAGCGTTCACTTCACCCGAGTGCTCGGAACCGGTCGGGTGCAGGGCAACCGCCAGCACCAGGTGTGGGGCGCCCTCGGCGATGCTGAGGCCCAGCTGCGCTTGGGCGATGTGGAGGCCGCCTCCAAGCGCATGGCCGAGGCAATGCGGGTGCTTGACTGGTTCCCGAGCCCGATGGAGCGCGCGCGCGCCAAGGGGCTGGCGGCACGGATCGAGCTCGCCGACGATCAGCGTGACAAAGCCCGCGCCACCGCCGCGGAAGCCGTGAAGCTCCTGGGTCACCTCGGCCCCCCGACCTCGCACTACCTCCTCGAGGGCTATGCCGGCGCCGCTGAGGTGCTGCTGGAGCTTGGAGCCAGCTCGCGGCGAGCGTTGTCCCTCATGCGTCGATACGCCGGCACCTTCCCCATCGGTGAGCCGCGCCTAGCGTGGCTGACGGCCCGGCGAAACATGGTGCGCCATCGAGAGGGGGTGGCTCGGGTGGAGCTGGAGCGGGGGCTCGAGCGCGCAAGCGCGCTATCTATGGCCTACGAGGGCGAGCGGCTGAGTGACCTGCTGGATGCGGTGGACCGCCTGTAAGCACCCTGGGCCGAGCGGCAGAAGGCGGTCGCCAAACGGGGCAAAGCGGGAATATTTGGGGTCAGAGTAAAAACTCTCTGATGGAATACTTGGGGAAAGAGGCGAGGTGTGGAATCCGGAATGCGGACAGGGACAGAGTTTTTACTCTGACCCCGATTATTCTTCTGACCCCGATTATTCTTTGCCAGTTCCGCCACCAAGCCTGGCTTGGAAATAAGCGGGACAGACCACGGTATTCGGTCCGCCCCAAATCACACGCCTGTGCTTCGAAGCGTGGGCCAACATAAACACTGAGGGCAATCCAATGGAAATCCCCAACACCATCCGCCAGGCCCGATACGGAATGCCGGCCGCCGATCAGATCCTCGTGAACCGGCATTACGTGATTGGATACTCGTATTACTTCCGGCAGGCCAAGTGGGCACTGGAAATCATCGATCCCGACAATCCGGGTCTGGATCGTCCGGATAACTTCCGCCCTGACTTCCGGGTACCCGCGATGTTTCGCGCCGACCTGGTCGACTATCGAGGTTCCGGCTATGACCGCGGACATCTCGTGGCCAGCGCCAATCAACGCGAAGCGGAACTGCAGAACAGCGAGACGTTTCTGCTGTCGAACATGTCCCCGCAGGAACCGCAGTTCAACCGGGGGATCTGGAGAAAGCTGGAAGCCAAGGTACGCAGGCTCGATGCGAAAAAGCGAATCCTGGAGACCTATGTGATCTGCGGCCCGATCTTCTACTTCGACCAGCCGGTCGAAAGAATCGGCGACGAAGACGACAACGAAGTCTCGATCCCGATTCCGAACGCCTATTTCAAATCCGTACTGGCAGAGAATGACCGTGGCGCCCTGCACATGTGGTCCTTCCTGCTGCCGAATGAACCGAGCGACCGACCGGTCGCATCCTTCCGCGTCCCGACTACCAAGATCGAGCAATACACCGGAATCCAGCTGTGGAGCCAATTGCAGGGAAGAAAGATCGATAGGGAAAAGAAGCGGGTTCGGGCTATGTGGTAACGGTTCAAAAAAGGACTACTATTCCCAACATAGGAAATGCAAACGGCTCGCAGGAGGCCTGCCAATGATGAAGTCCCCACCACACCTGGTCCGGAACCGTTACCAACACGATGCCCTGGTTTTCGGCGCCCGGAGAACGGACCAACACCGATCCAGGCAACACGATATCTTCCGCAGGCCCCGGACGCCGCATCCGCCGGCACTGGCCAGCCGTATCTATTGGCGCCGTTTGGAGCCCTGATTCGAACTTCCCCGCCGGGATTGGTGTGACTGCACGCGCATCCCGGACGGAGATCGATACCGATTGACCCTTGCTGTCTGCCAGCGGCGAACGGGAAAAGTCTCCTTGGATTTCTGGCATCCTCATCGCCACCCCCCTTCAAGAATCTCGTTCCAGCGCCGATAACAGCGCAAGCTGTTTATCCCATTACGGGATCCTGCCTGGGAAAGAGGCGTGACTGTTTCGCAATCCGTTTTCGAAGAGTGGTTTCTGTTGCAACACCGCATGGTTGCCAACCTGCGGCGCGCGTATGTGCTTTTCCGTGGACCGGCCGTGCCGGGCGGAGCATTGGTACTGCACTACCCCG
>JANTFM010000311.1 GCA_024763475.1 Acidobacteriota bacterium
GTCGCGTTCCACGCGAAGTTCTGGCGGCCGGAGAATTTCATCCTGACGATCAGCGGGGACGTGGACACCAAGGCGATTCTCAAGGAGATGAACACGCGCTTCGCGGACTGGAAGGCTGTCGGCCCCACGCCCGCGTGGCCACCGAAGGCTTCGAAACATCTTCCCATTCCCGGTGTCTACTTCGTGGACAAGGACATCCCCCAGGGCCGTGTGAACATTGGACACCTCGGGCTGCAGGACGCCAACTGGTCCAACCCGGATCGCTATGCGATCGCCTTGATGAACGAGATCCTCGGCGGCGGCGGCTTCACCTCGCGGATCACGAAGAAGGTACGCTCTGACGAAGGCTTGGCCTATAGCGCGTGGTCCAGTTACCGCATCGGCAGTTGGGCGCCAGGTCTCTTCTCTGTCGGCTATCAGAGCAAGAGCAGCAGTGTCGCATTAGCGGCCAAACTATCGATCGCGGAGATTCAACGCATCCAAGCGGAGGGAGTCAGCGAGGAGGAACTCAACGTCGCGAAGGCGGCCTACATCGACACCTTTCCCCAGCGCTTCGACTCGATACACTCCGTCGTCTCCCTTTTCGCAAACGACGAGTACATCGGCCGGAACACGGACTACTGGAAAAACTACCAGGAGAACTACCAGAAGGTCACGGTAAAGGACATACAGCGTGTCGCGAAGAGCTATCTTCACCCCGACAAGCTGGTCTTCCTGATCGTCGGCAAATGGGACGAGATCAAAGCTGGAGATGCCGATGGCAGAGCCAGCATGAAGCTGTTCTACGACGGAAAGGCCACGGAGATTCCCCTCCGGGACCCGCTGACTCTCGAGACGACTCAGTAAACCGGAAGGAACTTAGGAGAGGGAAACACCACCCCGCGTGCGGTGTCGGAGGTGTTTCCCCAACTCATAGCTGTGAATAGTGGATCGACGTGAAAAGGGAGATCGTCGCCGCGGTTCGCAAGCCCCCGTGAGTGCAAGCTGCTCCGATGGAACTCGACCCGTTCTGAGGGCTGCGCTGCGATGCGATCCTTCTTGTGGCCAAGCTCGACCCTAGCGGTCAACCAACTCGCGCGGGGCTGCAATCCGGAAGCGGACCGTCTGGCCGGGACCTGCAGTGAACAGGTTTTCAGGCGGAAGAAACTCCCAGATGCCCTGATCCAGGCTTCCCAAGGGTGTTCCAAGGAGCCATCCACATGCGGTGCTGTCTCGCGCTTGGTCAAGCCAGTGAAACGAGACGGGGACAACAACGGAACTCTCGGCGCTTTTTTTGACTGAGGCTAAGTACGCCTCGCTTGCTCTCGGGCCGGAAGGGCAGGCATATCCGAGAAACATTGGCTGCTCACCAGCAGATAGCTGACCGTCAAGTGCCGGCGTGGGTGTCACCTGTCCACCTATCCTCGTCACGCGGTCGATCCGCATCCAGGGGCCAGCCTGGCCAGGATCGGGTGGCTCGGGAATCGCCGTGTTGGTGTGCAGCGAGGCTGCCGTCTTGCTGTCTCCAGAGCTGGCAACCACCACAAGCTCGCAATTTCCGGGCTTGAGCTCCAGGGGAAACGCAAGAGCCTTGGCGCGTCCCTCGATTCGCATCGCCGAGAGCTGGCTCCCCGATATCACCTTGCGGAATTCTCCCGCGAGCCTGGAGCGCTCCCGGACGATGACATCTACGGTGATCTCGTCCGTCTCTTCGAGACCTGGCTCATCTTCCTCCAAGTAGACACGCACCAGCGCGAGAGATCGCCATGCCCCGCGCTTGCCGCTCGGCCGCAGGGGCCACAATCCCGCCTCCAGTCTCAGGCCGTCACTCCAATGAGGCAGGAGGAACAGCGCGTCCCGCTCCTGCTCTTCGGTGGGGCGCCCTTCGATGGTCTCGTAGTTCATCAGAGTAGCGATCCGGTAACGCCCATTGCGACTGCGAACGCGAAACTGCCTTGCCCGGGAGGCGTCCTTCTTCTTGGGGTAGAACGAGACGAGATAGCGACAACGGAGGATAGCTTCCAGGTCCTTTGCCGCGTGATTGGGCTGCATGAACTTGAAACCACCGCTGTTGAGCGCGAGAGTGGAAAGCCCAGAAGGATCCACGCACGGCTCATGCAGAAAAGCATTGACTCCATGAATCGTTACTCTTTCGGCCAGGAGTCGTCCGCTCAGTTTCGAGAGTTCTGAGCTAGGCCATCCTCCCTTCGGGTCGCAGTCTGCCATTCGGAGCAGGTGCTTGCTGCCATCGTATCGACCCAGAGAGCTTGCGAGCGAACGCAGACCGTCCCACCAGGCATCGTCGTTGGCATGTTCGATATTCGCCGTAACGACAGCCGGATCCACCTCCAGTGCGTCGAGTGCAGCGACGATTTCATCGGGGTCTTCCATCCACCCCGTCTTGATGGTTGGCCATCCCGTGAACGTAACGAGCATCACACGATCTCGCGGCTGCAGATGGTCCCGGACGAAGTCTCTTGCCCACTCGAACAAGATGGATCGAGCACGATGGCGGGGGAGGTCACCGCAGCAAAGGTCGCGAATGTGCCATTCGTCGAAGTAGAAGACGAACTGTCCAGCCGGTCTAAGTTGTTCACCGACGGCCTTGTCTTCGGGGTAAGCTCCGACCAGTGCACCATAATCTCCCAGAAGGTCGAGAGCTACAATCTCTCGCTCCTTGCCCGCGACCACCAACTCGAGATCCTCAGCTTGCAGATCCCGGCAGGACGCATCGTCCCTCGGTGTTGCCGTGATCTCTAGCTGAATCAGCCGAACCTGTACTTCCTCCCGAAGATCCGATCGCACGGGGGGGTCTTCGTTCTCGCCCAGAGCAAACGCAAAGCAACACCCCGTGAGACCGACAACAAGCAGCCTTGCAAGCAAAACCATGGGTAGCCTCCTCTGTTTGAAATGAGGCTATCAAGGAGCGCTGCGCCTGAGCGCGAGTGTCGCATTTGCAGCGGCAACTGCCCCGCGCGCCCGTCGACTGCCCACAACCATCGCCCGCTGGATCTACGGGGGCAGTCTTACGGCCCCACGGGGGGTCGATGATAGGATCGAGATTGTTGCAGTCACAGCAAGGTCTCAGGGAGTTATTGCCGCTTCGAGTGCAGATGACAGCAGAACTGCTTGCAGATGGCGCGAGAGAGAATTCGCTGCTTCGTGTCCCATTTTCGTGCAGGTGCAGCCGACGGGCTCACGAATCGCCAGATTGAGGGACCCTACTCTAGGCAAGGACCTTGCCCAAGGTGGGGCGTCTGGCCTAGCCCGCGGGGAGACTCAGCCAGACACGATGACGGCCCAAGGCTGTGCGAGAGAGGCCGGCAGAGGCTCCCGCCGCATACAGGCGCCGCATCGGCCCCAGCAGCCGCCAGGCCCGCGGCCTCCTATCGAGCGAGCGGTAGCCCTGCGGTGGAATCATTGCCGTGAGCGACCGGAGCGTCTCGATTGATCGATCGGGGAAGAACACGCTCGTGACCACCCGCCAACTCGCCTTTCCCTCCTTGAGCGTGTAGCGAGGCGTATCTCGCGGATCACGCAACGCCTCGATCGCCTGCACGAATTCGCCAAGCGCCTCCTCGGTGAGACGAGCACTCACCGAGACGACCGCCTCGCCCGGCCCGCCCATCGAACGCATCGGGCGGTGGGGCAGACGATGCAGGCTCAGCTGCTCCGCCAAGACTCGCGAAAGATCGCAGACCTCGGCAGTGCGGGTCGTCGGGGCGGAAACACCAAGATTGCGGAGCACGGCTGCCCAAGACAGGGCGCGCTCCAGCTCCTCCTGCATCAGGCCGATCAGTTCCTTGCGCTTCCCGAGAACGAGCGGGGAATCCAACGCCCGGGCGGCGAGACTCGCCGAGAAGATCGCATCCAACAGATGGCCTCCCAGCCGGTCACCGAGCAGACTCGCACCCAGATCCCGGGTGGGCTGGGGCGACCAGCGCATCCGCTGCTTCATCGCCTGGTCGCGCGATTTGCGTGGATCCACCATACAAAACTCCGATTACGACGCTGGATGTATCGCCTCGAGCCAACGACCAGCTGCTATGTTCCGTTGTGAAACGTCCCTGCCCTACCAACGTAGCAATACGAAGACAATTGCAAGTTGTGTGCCGCGGACCCCTCGCGATCTCCTATGGGGAACATGCCGGGCAATAGCGCGGAGGAGACCCGACCCCGCTGGACCGGACGATGCGTGAAGCTTCGAGGCGAAACGCCGTAGATGTGTGCTGGATTGCCCACACATAGCAATTCCCGACTGAGCTGTGGTCGTAAGCCACTCCGCAGGGAGGAAATTGGGAGTACGGGCGAGAAGGCCCGCAAGGGCCCGGCCAGCGAGCAGATACGGCGTTTCGGACGAAGGACTCATGCATATTCCGCGTGAGGGTCCGCGCAAGAATGAGGTCCCGGATTTCGCGCCCAGACTTGGGTCGGATTTGCTTCGGACGATTGAGAGAAACCGGAGGCGTAGCAGCGCTACATCGAGGATTTCGTGATTGAGTCCGGGCCGAAGATGGCCCGAAGATGGGATGCGAAAACAGGAAGTAATTCGGGTCCTCGGTAGAATCTGTGGGTGCCCTCAGACTCTAGTAGCTTGCCAAGTTGTTGATACATAGCGCGTTTGAAGGCGTGCGCAGGACGAAATCCATACGATCTTCTGGTGGCGACTTTCTGTTGCTTGTTCAGGCCCTCGACAAACAGCGGTGGAGAACTCTCCTTGCGCACGACACTAGGCGAGCAGATGGTCCCGCTGGCCTCGCATCGAGCGGGCAATGTTCTACACGGCTTCGATCCGCGATCTCATGACGCGGGTGTACCAGAGACCAGAGTCGTGGGCAGTCCGGTCGGGTCGGGCGTCGTCTCCGAACGGATCGAGAGTCTCGTTCCGCAGTGACTGCGGGGTGAGGGGGCTTCGGCTC
>JANTFM010000312.1 GCA_024763475.1 Acidobacteriota bacterium
GGGTTGTGTCTCCCTCGTGCTGCTGGCTTTCCTGGCCCAGGCCGAGGGCCCCCGCTACGGCTACCAGATTGCCAAGGGGCTCGAGACCCACACGGCGGGCGAAACAGCGATCAAGCACGGGACTCTCTACCCTGTGCTGAGATCCCTCAACGCCCAGGGGCTGCTGACCAGCGAGGTCGAGCCCTCGGTTTCGGGTCCTCCCCGCCGCTACTACACCATCACAGACGAAGGCCATCGCGCATTGGCGCAATGGCTTCCCGTCTGGACGAAGACCCGCGATTTCGTCGATGCCATCCTGGCAGGAGTCTCCTGATGTCCGAACCCCGGCCCAATGCCCCAGAGACCATCGATCACTTTCTGCAGCGCCTGCGCGAAGAGCTTTGCGAGAGCGATCCCGCCCTCGTGCAGGACGTTCTTTTCGATGCGGAAGATCACCTGCGTGCCGAATCTGCAGTTCTGCCTGAGAACGAGCGCGAAGAAGGTCTCGCGGAGATCATCGCCCGCTACGGCTCGCCGCAGGAGATCGCGGATGCTTACCGCGGGCTCGAGGGTGATCGCCCCGCGACGCTTCCCACTCCACGGCCCGCTCCCGAAAGGAGCTCCCTTCAGCGCTTCTTCGGCGTCGCTGCGGATCCGCGAGCCTACTCGGCCTACTTCTTCATGCTCTTCTCGCTCGTGACAGGGGTGTTCTTCTTCTCCTGGGCCGCAACGGGGCTTGCCCTCTCCCTCGGGCTCTCGCTCCTGATCATCGGCCTGCCCTTCTTCCTCTTCTTCCTCGCCTCGGTACGGGCGCTGGCCTTTGTGGAAGGCCGACTCGTCGAGGCCATGCTCGGGGAGCGTATGCCCCGAAGACCCGTGCCCGCGAAGGTCGAAGGCAACATCTTCCGGCGATCCCTCCACTGGATCAGCGATCCGCGCACCTGGTCGGCCATCGCCTACCTGGGCATCAAGCTGCCGATCGGGATCATCACCTTCACCTTCTTCGTCACGCTCACGGCGCTGTCCCTCGGCTTCCTCCTCTACCCCCTTCTGCAGGCGATCTACCCCTCACCGCTGATCCAGACACCGAGCCTCCGCTACTTCGTCCCCCTGAGCGGCCAGTTTGCAATGAGCATTCTCGGCGTCCTCGGCCTGTTCGTGACACTCCACCTCGCGCGCCTCGCGGGCACCATCCAGGCCTGGATTGCGAAGTCGATGCTCGTGTCGAGCGATCCCTTCGCGCCGGTCACCGGGGCGGACACGAGCGCATCGACTAGACTGTGCCATGAGCATGAATGACCATCAGAACAAGTGCCCATTCTGCGAGCCCGACCCAGCGCGAGTCGTGGCGCGGCGCTCGCTTGCCTATGTCCTACGCGACGGCTTTCCGGTGTCACCGGGCCACATGCTCGTTATCCCAAACAGGCACGTCGGATCGTGGTTCGACGCAACCGACGAGGAGCGGAGTGCAATCCTGAAGTTGCTGAATCAGGTCAAGACGATGATGGACGATCAGGAACATCCCGACGGGTACAACATTGGCATCAACGTCGGCGAGACCGCAGGCCAGACAGTCATGCACCTGCATGTGCACTTGATTCCGCGATACGAGGGCGATGTCAGCGACCCCACGGGGGGTGTTCGTTTCGTCATCCCAAGTAAGGGGAACTACCGTCGTCCTGGATTCGTTCCCGAGTGGAACGCCCTCGCGATCGTGAAGGAGCGCTAGCCCGGATGGCACATTAACCTACGAGGCGAGACGCTGTCGATGCACGCGGAATGGCCCGAGGACGTCACACCATGATCATCAAACGAGAAATGTTGGTACTTGCTGCGGTGGCTCTGTTGTCCTGGTCGTGTTGTTGCGAGCAAGAGGCCATGCCTCCGGCGCAGGACGCACGAAAGGAAGCTGGACCCGCCCTCGACGCCTTTCACCACGCTGCCGCCGTCGCAGACGAGGACACCTACTTCGGGCTCTTCGCACCGGAAGGAGTCTTCCTCGGAACGGACAGTACGGAGCGCTGGACTCTCGCGGAGTTCCGCCTCTTCGCGGAACCGCACTTCCAAGGGGATTCCGCATGGGTCTTCGAGCCCTTGACGCGGGAACTGGAGTTTTCCCCCGGAGGGGACATCGCGTGGTTCGATGAGATGCTCAACAGCGCCTCCTACGGCGAGTGCCGCGGCACCGGGGTCCTGCGCCTGATCGACGGCCAATGGAAGATCGCTCAGTACAGCCTGACGATCCCGATTCCCAACGCGCTCGCCCAAGAGGTGGTGGAGCAGATTCGCTCCGTGGACAAATAGGACAACGAGTCCGAAGAATTCCGGGATCCACCCCCACGGCATCATCGTCTCAAGAGGAGTAGACTCAACTCTCTCCACGCAGCATCCCCTCGCTAAGGAGGATCTCATGCGTACCAGGCGAACTCGTCGTCTTGGCCCCATCGGATCGATCTTCTTCGGTGCCGTCTTCCTCGCTATCGGTCTTTTTGTCGGGTTCACTTTCGGCAAGCCGGTCCTGGACAAGGCGAAGGCGAGCGAGCAGTGGCCGAGCGTACAAGGCGTCGTGACCCATTCAGAGGTCACCTCACACACGTCAGACGGGAAACGGATGTACTCCGCGGACGTGCTCTACTCCTACGAAGTGGGCGGCAAATCCTACGAGGGGTCAACGATCAGGTTTGGCGGGAACAACTCGTCCAGCAGCTCCTCCGATGCGCATGAGACCGTCGCGAAGTACCCAGTTCAACGAGAAGTCCCGGTCTACTACAACGCCACAGCGGCCTACGAGTGTGTGCTCGAGCCCGGCGCCTTCCTCAGCAGCTACATGGTGTTCGGAATCGGAATGCTCTTCGCTGTGGTGGGCGGGCTGATCGGCCTGGGCGGAATCTGGGGCGTCTTGCGCCGCTTGCTGGCCCTGGGGGCCAGGGCGATCCGCTCCTGACGCATCAGGTTGACGACTCGCGAGCCGCCGCGCGCAGCGCGGGGACCTTGAGAAGACGATCCAGACCCGCCTGTGCTCCCAGGAGGAACCGGACCTCGCGGGTCGTGAACCAGCCTATCGGCGTGCACCTTCTGGTAGGTTCCCAGGAGTTGCGGGACGAGCGAGCATGGAAGGGCATCGCTAGTCCAGCACGCCTCCGCGTGATGTACCGTTTCAGGAGCCCTCGGGATTCATCTCCAGCAGCTCTTCCAGCGGCAGATCGAGGGAGGCAGGCTTGGGCTCTTCGGGACGGATGCGCCCGGGAATATCGTAGTCGGAGCCGAAGATCAGCTCGCCGGGAAGGGGCGCGTGCTCGTCCGGCTCGAAGCCGACGACGGCGACGACCTCGGTCTTCAGGCTCTCGTTGAGCGACAGGCCTGCGAGTTCGGGGAAGAGGACGTCGCTCAGCACGAGCGCCTCCTGGGTGAAGGTCGCCTCCCGCGCGAGGCCGATGCGGGCGAAGGACTTCAGCGCGGCCAACAGCTCATCCGGCAGGCTGGTGCGCAGTTCCATCGCCGCGAGGAGATTCTCCTCGGCGAGGCCTTCGCTGTTGTCGAAACCCAGTAGGAGCCGGCCCCCGCGGTGGAGTTCCACCTGTCCGGCGACGAGCGAGATGGCGAAGCTCTCCCCGCCCGGCACAGTGTGAAACTGCGCCCAGCGGCTGTCGGGATAGCCCTCTCTCCTCGACTCCTTGACCCGGAGGTCGACGCGCAGGTTGTGTTCGGCGCGATCGCTGAAGAGAATGCGCGCCCGCTGCGACCCGTTGTCGGACAAGGTTTCGATGATCGTGTAGGACGCCGCAGGAACGCCCTTGGAGGCCTTCACGTCATAGCGCAGGCGAACCCAGGTTCGTTCGTCATCGACGCCACCGAGCGTCAGCGAAGGCAGGACGAGAACCAACAGCAACGCGAGGAGCCAGATTCTGTTCTTCGGCATCGGAAAACTCCTAGATAAGTCCTAGATACGCGGGAAGCACTCTCGTCACACATTGTCCTTTTCCGAACAAGAACGCAAGCTCCGGCGGCGTGAGTTTCGGGCCTTTCCGCTGGAATGAGCTATCCTCCGGCCACCATGAACCGTGACAGAGGGAGAATGTCCCGCGAGGAGCGCATCGAGCGCTCGCTCCAGTGGATGACACGCTACGAGGGCCTTTTCGAGGGCTACGGTTCCTACCGCGAGGCGGTGGACGCCCGCCCGCCGATGGATCTCCTCGTGCCGCGGGGCGAGGACGACCTGCGCCTGGTCGAGAAGACCCTCGCCGCGCGGGGGTACAAGACCGAGCGCTTCGACTGGGCGCCCTATCATCTTCGCGTCCACGGGGACAAACGGGGAGGGGCGGGCTCGCTCCCCGAGGTGATCTTCGGCTTCGCCTTTCCCCAGGGCGTCGTCAGCTGCCTGCCCTGCCTCGCGCTGAACCCCTCGGCGGGAGAACATGTTCTCGACCTGTGCGCGGCTCCGGGGGGCAAGACCGTGCTGCTCTCCCGCCTGGCCGGAGACCGGGCGCGAGTTCTCGCGGGGGATCCCAACGGTCAGCGGGCCGGGCTCCTCGTGCAATCGCTCTCGCGCATGGGCATCTCCTCGGCGATGGTGATCCAGCAGGACGGCAACTGCTTCCCCGCGGTAACGAACTTCGACGCCATTCTGCTCGACGCGCCCTGCACCGGTGAGGGCACCTTCCGCATACCGAAGCCCCGCTACGAAGTGACCGGCGAGCTGGGCCTTGAGCGCGCCCAAAGACTGCAGAAACGCCTCTTGAGGCGCAGCCTCGATCTCCTCGCCCCCGGGGGGCGCCTCGTCTACTCCACCTGTACCTTCTCGCCGGAGGAGAACGAAGCGGTGCTCAGCGAGTTGCTCGCCGAGCGGGAAGATATCTCCGTCCTCCCCCTTCCCGAGGGCACACCTGGGGCACCTGGTCTCTCCGAATGGC
>JANTFM010000313.1 GCA_024763475.1 Acidobacteriota bacterium
ACAGAGACCCTCGCGCAACTGAAGACCCAGCTCGCGTCAAGTGTCGAAAGGGTCGAGCAGCGTATCCGCATCGCGATGACCCTGGCTCGTGCGTCCCACACCGGGATCGACCTGTCGCGTGAAGCGGCCACGGCCGCGGCGAAAAACCTGGAGCTGGTGACCGGCGCCTATGCTCGTGGCGCGGTGTCGATCATTGACTTGCTTGATGCGCAGAATGCGGCGTTTTCCGCCGACCAGCAGGCCGCGAATGCCGCCTATGACTTCCTGGTTGATCTGATGGAAGTCGAGCGCGCCGCCAGCCGCTTTGGTTTCCTCGTCACCGGGCAGGAGCGCGTGAGTTGGCACGAGGAGCTGGACGCGTTTTTCCGTCGAGCCGGCTTGAAGAAGGTGGCGCCATGATCCCGATAGCTGCGGAGGCGAAGCGCATGACTTGGAACGGTGCCCAGAGGCTTGGACTCGCCGCTTTACTCCTTTCTCTAAGCGTTGCTTGCTCCACCGATGATGTCGTGCGGGAGCCTGCGTTGCGCCCGGTGCGCACACAAGTCGCGAGCTACTCCTCCCGTAAGCTTCACCAGTCGCTCGCCGGTGTGGCCAAGCCCGGCGTGGAGTCCTGGCTGAGCTTCCGCATCCCGGGATCTCTCATCGACCTCCCCGCCGATGTCGGAGCCAGTGTGCGCAAGGGGCAGGTCCTCGCCAGGATCGATCCCACGGACTACGAGATCGCCGTAAAGCGAGCGGAAGCCGGGCTCGCCCAGGCCAACGCGGCTTCTCGGAGAGCCGAGGCGGATTACGCCAGGGCCAAGGCTCTGTATGAGAACAATAACGCTTCGAGGAGTGAGCTCGATGCCGCGCGTGCCGCGGCAGAGTCTGGGCTGGCGCAGGTTGAAGCAGTCTCCCGAGAGCTCGAGCAAGCTGTGCAGCAGTTGGACTACACCGTCTTGCGTGCTCCCACTCGTGGTCTGGTTGCAGAGGTGAACACGGAGGTCAACGAGAACATCAGCGCCGGGCAGCACCTGATCCTTCTCACGGCGGGCTCCCATTCGGAGGTTCGGCTCGTGGTTCCAGAGCGGATGATCTCGCAAGTGGAACTCGGGCAGGGAGCCGAGGTTGTTTTTGATGCGCTTCCGGGACGCGACTTCTCAGCCCTAGTCAGCGAAGTCGGCGTCGTAAGCTCTGGATCAACCGCCTACTCCGTGACGGTTCGCCTGATCGATCCAACCACCGAGATTCGTGCCGGAATGGCGGCCACCGTCCGTCTCTCTCTTTCCAGGAGCAATGAGGAGGACAAGCTCTACCTCAGGCCGGTTGCGGTCGGCGCAGACGTCCACGGAAACTACGTCTTTGTCGTAGAGCGAAACGGCACGGACCGTGGGATCGTCCATCGGCGTTCTGTCGACGTCGGTCGTCTCACACCCCAGGGGATCGAGATCGTTGGTGGGCTCAACGCTGGGGAGACCGTCGTGACCGCGGGAGTCCGGCGGCTCAGCGAGGGCGAGCTGGTCCGCCTGCCTGGGCCGCAAGGGGATAGCGAATGAACCCGACCCGCCTGGCGATCGAGAGAAGCAGGGTGACGTTCGTCCTGCTGGCGGTGTGCCTGATCCTGGGGATCAGATCCTACCTCAATCTGCCGCAGGCCGAGGATCCGGGGTTTACGATTCGCTTCGCGATGGTGATCACCTACTGGCCGGGCGCCAGCCCAGAGCGCGTGGAGCAGCTGATCACGGACAAGCTGGAGAAGGTCATCGAGGAGATTCCCGAGCTCGACGCGGTGACCAGCCAGTCACGGAACGGAGTCTCGCTGATCTCCGTCGGCATCGACGAGCGCTACTCGGACATGCGTCCGATCTGGGACAACTTGCGGCGCAAGGTGGAGAAAGTCGCCGGGGATCTTCCCCAGGGAGCCACGAAGCCGATCGTCGATGACGAATACGGCGACGTCTTTGGAACGGTCATTGCCCTGACCGGAGATGGCTACAGCTACGCAGAGCTCAAGGACGTAGCCGACGGGGTCAGAGACGAGCTGCTTCTCTCGGACGACGTGGCCAAGGTGGAGATCTATGGCGCCCAGGCCGAGCGCGTCTTCATCGAATACTCCAACTCCCATCTCGCGGAACTGGGTCTGTCGCCCGAGCAGCTTGCGGGCATGCTGCAGGCTCGCAACATCGTCAATACGGGGGGCAAGATCCACACGCAGCTAGAGACGATCACCCTCGAGCCGACAGGGAACTATGAGAGTGTTGAGCAGCTTCAGGACACCTTGATCGCACTTCCGGGCAACGGAGAGCTCGTGCGTCTCCAGGATATCGCCCGGGTGTACCGCGACTATGTCGACCCCCCCGAGAGCAAGGCCCGCTCGAACGGTGAGCCTGCGCTCTGTCTGGCGATCGCGATGCGCGAAGGCGGGAACATCGTCAGGCTCGGAGAAGAGGTGCGTGCAAAGGTCAAGCGGCTCGCAGCGGCTTATCCGCATGGCGTGGAGTTGCGCCTCGTTCAGGTCCAGGGCGACGTCGTCGAGCGGAAGGTTGGCGAGTTCGTTTCAAACCTGGTCCAGGCCGTGTCGATCGTGCTCATCGTGATGCTCCTCAGCCTCGGCATTCGCACCGGCCTCGTGGTGGCCTCGTTGATTCCGAGCGCGATCATCATGGCGTTCATCTTCATGCCGCTGGTGGGTGTCAGCATCGATCAGATGTCGCTGGCAGCGCTGATGATCGCGCTGGGGTTGCTGGTTGACAATGCCATCGTGATGTCGGAATCCATCATGGTCTCGATGGGCGAGGGCCTGCCTGCCAAGGAAGCAGCGATCGCCTCGGCGAGTGAGCTGGCGATTCCCCTGCTTGTCTCATCGTTGACGACGGCGGCTGCGTTCCTGCCGATCTTTCTCGCGAGGTCGATGGTCGGCGAATATACGGAGGCTCTCTTCAAGGTCGTCACGATCACCCTGCTCTGCTCCTGGGTCTTGTCGTTGACGATGACGCCCCTGCTTTGCAGCCTATTCCTCCGGGTCAAGCGGAGCACCGGAGGAGAGGGCTATGCCTCGCGATTCTACCGGGGTTATCGTGGGGTGTTGCTTTCCCTTCTGCGGCGGCCGATCGTCTCGCTGCTCGTTGTCTTGGTCGTCTTCGTTGCGTCGCTTTTTCTCATGCGACTCGTACCGGTGATCTTCTTTCCCAAGAACGATCGCGCCACCCTGACCGCCGAGTGGATCCTCCCGACGGGGACACCGCTGGCTGCGACCGAGAAACTCATCAAGGAGATTGATGCCTTCATCGAGGAGGAACTTCTGGTGGACTCCGGGGACGTGGCGCGCGGCGACGAAGGCATCACGGACTGGGTGAGCTTCCTCGGCGAGGGCGGACCCCGTTTCTATCTGGGTTTCGATCCCGAACAATCCAACTCGGGCTACGCCATCATGATCATCAACACGACGAGCAACGAGGTCATCGAGTCCATCGTACGACGCCTGGAGACGTTTCGGGAGCGTGTGCCCGGGCTGAAGACCTCGATCTCTCCGCTGAGCTCGGGACCTCCCGCGGGCACGCCGATCGAACTTCGGCTGAGCGGTCGGGACCTCGCCAGAATCTACAGCCATGTGGACAGGGTCAAGGAGGCGCTCCGCGGGATGTCGGGGCCGACCAATATCACCGACGACTGGGGTGCCCGTTCGAAGAAGATCGTCGTCGAGATCAACGAGGCCCGCGCCCAGCGCGCCGGCGTGAGCAATACGGACATCGCGCGCTCGTTGCAGACAGTGTTTTCCGGCATTGGAGTCAGCGAGTATCGGGAAGGCACAGAGGTCATCCCTATCACCTTGCGCTCCGAGCAGGCCAAGGGCGTCTCATTGGAGCAGCTCGAGAGCATCAATGTGTTCTCCCAAGCGAGCGGCCGCTCCGTGCCCGTCACGCAGGTGGCGGACTTCGTCGTGGCGTGGCAGCCGTCCAATATTCGCCGCCGCAATCGGCTCAAGACGGTGACCGTCGAAGCGGATCTCGTGCCTGGCGTCACCGTTGCATCGATCACTCCGGAGCTCGTCGAATGGCTCAGGAAGGAATCCGCGAGCTGGCCCCTCGGGTACTCCTGGGAACTCGGTGGCGAGAACGAGGCCTCGGAGGAAGCGAACGCCTCGATCCTCGCCCAGTTGCCGGTCGCGGGCCTCGTCATCCTGTTGCTACTCGTGTCCCAGTTCAACTCCATCCGGCGCCCGCTGATCATTCTGCTGACGATTCCTCTGGGGCTGATCGGTGTCATCGTTGGTCTGATCGTGCTCCGCGCGAGCTTCGGCTTCATGACGATGCTCGGGGTCATCTCGCTATCGGGCATCGTCATTAACAACGCGATCGTGCTCATCGATCGCATCGATCTCGAGATCCGCGAGAAGGGCCTCTCGCCCCAGCGGGCGATCATCGAGTCGGCACAGCGGCGCTTCCGGCCGATCATCCTGACCACCTTCACGACCCTTGGGGGGATGATTCCGCTCTACCTCGGCGGCGGGCCGCTCTTCGAGTCGATGGCTGCGGCGATCATGATGGGCTTGATCTTCGCCACCGCATTGACTCTCGGGGTTGTCCCGGTGCTCTACTCTCTGTTCTTCCGCGTCGATTTCAAGGGCTTCAAGTACTAGATCGGGGCCACCCTCGCGGGGAAACGCGCGTCCGGAAATACCTCGCGCGCGCCCACGGCAGGGACAACAGCAGCCCGTCAAGCAAGCCAGCACCGACGAAGAGTAGCTCGCGCGCGCCCACGGCAGGGACAACAGCAGGTCGTCAAGCGAGCCAGCACCCACGAAAAGTAGCTCGCGCGTGCCCACGGCAGGGACA
>JANTFM010000314.1 GCA_024763475.1 Acidobacteriota bacterium
CTCTCACTGCCTACCTCCCACTCCGTCGAAGAGGCCCTGAATATACGCTGACGAGAAGGGAGGCAAGCACGAAAAGACGATGCCAGTGGAAGGCCAGGCTACGGGTTGGCGTACCGGGGCGATGCGTTGGCGGACTCGGCGGTGGGCAATCACGCTCGGACGATGTACCGCCAGGCTCGGGCCGGAGCGCCGCCAGGCTCGGATGATGCGTCATCAGGCTCGAAAGGTGGACTACCAGACTCAGGCCGGAGAGTCGCCAGGCCGCTACGACTCGTCGTCTAACTCCGGGTACTCGAAGCAGTTGCTCGGCTGGTGCCACGTCGCTTCGAGGCGCTCACGCATCGCTTCGAGGCCCTCTGCGGCCGCCGGAGGCAGGCCGTTCTGCCACGCCCAGCTGCTGGGATCAGCTCTCAGGCGCGCGATTTCCTCCTCCAGGGTGGACCGCCAGCCCGGGTCGGCAAGGTCTCCCATGCCTCCCAGTTGTCGTTCCAGAAAGTGGAGCATGGTGACGTGATAGCGTTCTTGCACCCGCTGGGGGGCGAAGCTCGAGTCCTCGCCTTCGAAGAGATCTTCACCCTGCTGCTTGGCGGCTTCCGGGCGGGTTGCCTTCGTGACGAGTGGCCCCGCGGAAGGGGCGTGCCCGAGCCACGAGCTGTACACCGTCCCGTAAATGTATAGGTATTCGCCGAGCCCCATCTCATGGATGATCAGCTGCTGGTCCCTCTGGTCCACGTAGTTCGAGATTGCGGAGATCATCTCTTTCAGTGCGCCGAATGCGCTCCCGGCTCTTGAGAAGAACCCCCCCGACATTTCGTTCAGCTCGTTTGGAGGCATCTTCGCGAGGATCACTTCGAGTTCGGCCTGCGCCTCGCCCAGGCTCTCCCGCACGGCCACGAACACGGCGAGACGTTCGGCCGGAATCGCACCGCTCGCCGGAGGAAGGTAGTCGCTCACGACACCGAGCTTTTCCTCCAGTCCCTCGCGGGTGGCCTTGGCCTTGCCGATCTCCTGAATCGGGCCCCGGAGCACGACGAAGCACGCGCCGATGCTCAACACGAAAAGCACCGCGACGGTGCTGCAGCCCACCAGACCCCACTTGAAACAACCCGATTGTCTTTCGCTCATGCCGGAAGTATATGCGCTTTGGCGCGTTGCGATTGAGTACAAGATTCAGGGTCTCTTGCTGTTGGTGCGGCTACAGGTACTTGTTGCTAATGTGGGCCCAGGTACGTGTTGTTCCTGTGGGTCCAGGTACGTGTTGTTCATGTGGGTCCAGGTACGTGTTGTTCATGTGGGTCCAGGTACGTGTTGTTCCTGTGGGCTCAGGTACGTGTTGTTCCTGTGGGTCCAGGTACGTGTTGTTCCTGTGGGCCCAGGCAGTGGAGCCTCGTTGGTGCTCACATACGCGGCAGGAGAGCCCCTGTTTGTGACTCCGGCGGCTCGGCTGGGAGTGACGATGAAAGCGATGGCCCCAGAAGACGATGGAGAACTCCGGACCCCACAGGAGGAGTTCGTCCACGCACTGACCCACGGGATCGCTACCCTGTGCGCCATTCTCGGTACGATCATGCTGATTCGGGATGCGGCCGGAAGCCCCCGGGCGGTGGTCAGCGTGACGATCTTCGGCGCCTCGCTAATCGTGCTCTTTCTTTCCTCGACCCTCTACCACAGCGTTCAGCAGGAGCGCGCGCGCCGCTTCTTTCACGCGCTGGACCACATCTCGATCTACCTGCTCATCGCCGGGACCTACACGCCCATCTGCCTCATCGCCCTCCGGGGCCCGCTCGGCTGGACCTTCTTCGGTGTCCTGTGGGGTTTCGCTGCCGTGGGGACCGTCTTCAAGATCTTCTTCACGGGCCGCTATCGTGCTCTGTCTCTCCTGTTCTACCTGCTGATGGGATGGATCGTCATCATCCGTGTCGACCGGACGATCGAGGCCTTGGGTTCCGACGGCTTCGCGTGGCTCCTGGCGGGTGGACTGGCGTATACCGCAGGGGTCCCCTTCTTCGCCTGGAGGAGCCGCCGCTGGACCCACGCGGTATGGCACGTCTTCGTCTTCCTGGGGGCGGCCTGCCACTTCTGGACTGTCCTGCGATACGTCGTCTGCTAAGAAGCGCGCCTCCTGGCGATCATGCGGGCCTCACCCAGCCGGGGATTGATCACGAGCCGGGACGGACCTCCTCGTCACAACCCCCCATTCCAGGTCCCGAGGCGAGCCCTGACCGCCATCGTGCGGCGTCCGGAACCTCAACGCCGGGTGCTGGACACCTACTCCGTGACGGCGTACACGAAGTTGGCCTTGGGTTGCCGGAGAATGCGCTCGGCGATCAGCTTCTGCGGGACAGCATCCGAATCGACGTAGCGGGCGATGAGCGCCTCGGCGCCCGCGCGGTCGCCGGTGGCCTTGATCTGGCCGACCTGGGCCATGAGCTTCTCGATGGCTGCGGGGAAGCGGTCGAAGTGCAGGGTGAAGGCTCCCGCATCCGTGCCGTTGGCGGCCAGGGTCTCCCTACCGAATTCCAGGGCACCCTCATCCATCAGGAAGCCGACCTGGATCGCGGCGAGTTGGCTGTAGGGCTTCGAGCGCCCGCTGCCGGAGTACATACCCCGGGAGATGTGATCCATCGCCCAGCGCATGCTGTCGAGGTAGGTCTGGCGGGCGAGATCCTGGCTGATGATCTCCCGTGCGGCGAGCCAGCCGGTGAACCACAGGCCGCCGGTCTGGGCCTTGAGTTCTTCCATCGTCGAGGAGAGGGCGCCGCCGAAGGCCTCGGTGTCGGTCTTGCCCTTGTAGCGATACTCGTGGGCGGGGCCGAAGTTGTGGGTCGCCTCGTGGAGGATCGTGGCGAGCAGGCCGGGTTCCGGGCTGTCTGCGTAGAACGCGAGTGCGTCGCTGGTGAAGAGGGACAGCACCTGTTCGTGCTGGATGCGCAGGCTGTCGGGATCCGTGTAGAGGTTGCTCATCGCCACGGTGCGGCCCCGGCCTTCGTTCGCGACGGGGCCCCAGTTCGGCAGGCTCTGCCCGATCGTGGCGCCGAAGGCTTCGCGGTCGTCACCGGCGTTGATCACGATGTCGATGAAGTCGGGCAGGTGGAAGGACACTTCGCGGGCCTGGTAGGGCGTGCCGATCAATGCAGCCAGGCTGTTCTCCATCTCCTGCCGGACGGGGAGGATCCTGTCCTCCCATTTCAGCGAGTCCGTATTGATTCTCGCGAAGGTGACGTGGAATCCGGCCTTCTGTGCGCAGGGCTCCCAGTAGACCTCGTCGGGTGCGATGCGGAGGTACCACTTCGAGTTGCGGGCGGTCATCTTCGACCAGGCCTCGTCCGCCGGTTCCCAGTCATTGTCGTTAAAGGCCTTCGCGGCGGCTCGCAGATAGGCGCGCAGCGCGTCCTCGCCGGGATCGACCAGCGCGTCGGCCGCCGCGCGCAGTTCCGATGCGATCACGCCGCAAAGGTCCGCGTACTCCTCGGTGTAGGGGACGGCGTGATACGAGCCCGCGCCGCCGCGGACCACCACGAAGGGGTCGAGCAGATCTTCGGCGTTCGGCAACGCCTCGAGCTTGGCGCAGAAGTCCTCCTGGGCCTGCAGGCTTGCGGGATAGATGTCGAAGACCGGTTGCGGGGAACCCGGGATCGCCGAGCACGCCGGGTTGTCCTGGGTCCGGGGAGCCAGGCAGGCGGGGCCCCAGTTGCGGCGGAAGAGGCTGCGGCTCGCCGAGTCGTCGGGCACCTTCGTGAGCAGGGCTTCCGCCCCGGTCATCTGCTCGAAGATCGTGTCGATCATGTCGGCGGCCGTCAGGATGTGAGCGGCGAACGCCCGAGTGCCCGGGTCGAGCGTGCCCAGGTCGCTCGCCACGAGGGTTGGAATGCCGTGATCCAGGTCCGCGCGGACGAGCCGTCGCCTCTCGGCTTCTTCGGGGGTCAACCCGGTGGAATCCGGAGACGCCGCAAGGGCCACCAGCTGTCCATAGGCTCGCTCGAAGTCTGCACTGAATTCGGCCCCCTCGGTCCAGTGTCCCTCTTCCGGATAGAAACGCAGGCTCGCGACTTCGTCGGGATCTACGGCGCCGTTCGCGTTGGCATCCGCGACCCAGAAGAGGGGAAGGTTGGCCTGCACCGCAAGCCGGTTGAAATCGAGGCGTCCGAGCCTGTCGTGTGGAAGGCTCGGATTCGGGCTGCAACCCATGAGGAAGAGAAAGGGCGCGAGGGCGAGGGCGAGAAAGGGGTTGAGAACGCTGCGCGACAGGCTTGTCATGGGTCGGACCTCCGATGGTGGTGAATGCCGGTCATTCTGCTACGGATCCTCCCGCAGGGATACCCGCGCAGCCCTGACGCAGCTGTCTGGAACCCCAAGCGTGTCGGGGTGTTGTGACCGAGCCCGGGTGTTGTTCGTCGCATTAATGCGGATGAACATCAGCGGAGATGCCTGCCGGGATAGGGTCGAGCCTGTGTCAAAACGGCGGAAAGAGGGCTCATGGCAACCGCGCGTTGGGAACTCCACCACAACTCTTGTGTTGGCGACTACCGAGCGAAAATGCGGAACCGCCAGCGCCACTTGGGGTGATGTCGTGGATCTGTCGCCCTGGCAACGCCCGGTCACGGAATACGTGTTCGATCCGGACTTTGGCGTGCTCCAGAAAATCACCCGCCCTGAAGGCAGCCGGGAGGAACTGACCTATCTCGAACCGGGTCAGTCCGGCCCCCTCGCAGGAAGCGAGACGGGACTTGGCCCGCTCGCGCAACGGGAAACTCTCGAGTCCGATGACACTCTGAGGGCAAGAGTGCGCTACGGCTACGACAGCGCAGGCCG
>JANTFM010000315.1 GCA_024763475.1 Acidobacteriota bacterium
CCATTTCCTGCCGCGCCGTCTTGACCGCTTTGAGGCGCTCCTCCTCGCTCACGGTGCCGCGGGCGAGGCGCTCGAATTCCTTGCGGAACTCGAGCAGGGCCGGACCCGTCGCGGCGGTCTGCACGGCGGAGTAGGCCAGCAGGAGGAACTGTCTCCCGTCGTCCTGGAACACGCTGCCTGCGCCGTAGGTGTAGCCGTGCTGCTCGCGGAGGTTCTGGTTCAAACGGCTCGTGAAGGCACCACCGAAGAGGATGTTGAGCGTGGTTCGCCGTGCGTCTTCCGCCAGGGTCGCGGGGGGGACCGGCCGCATCAGGATCATCATGGTCTGGGGTGCACCCGGGCGGTCGATCACGGTCAACGAAGGCTGCACGAGAGCATCGATCGCCTGCACTCGTGCCGGGATCTGCTGCGTCTCCGTGTTCCAGGTCGCGAAGTGCCGCTCCAACTCGGCCTTGAGCTGGCCGGGAGCGAAGTCGCCGACGAAGAGGAATCGTGCGCGGGAGGGGGAGAGCAGCAGGGAGCGCGCGGAGAGGACATCCTCCCGGCGGAGCGTCTCGAGGGTCGAGACGAAGCCGCCCAGGGGCCTTCCACGGGGGTCGTCGCGGCCGAAGCTCAGGATCCGGGCCCCGGTGATGGCCAGCGCGGATACATCATCGGCGCGTGCCTTGACGCGGTTGATGGCGAGGGCGGATTCACGATCGAAGTCGTCCTCTTCGAGATCGGCGCGGAGGACGACGTCGGCGAAGAGCGTCAGGGTTGGCGACAGGCGAGAGCTGAGGCCCCGCACCGCGACACGGAAGTGGTTCCGGTCGGTGGATGCGGAGATGTCCGCGCCGAGCAGGGAGACGGCGTCTGCGAACTCGGTCGCGCTGCGACCGGCCGCCCCTGCGCTCAACATGGAGGCCGTCAGCGACGACAGCCCGGCCTTGCTCACCGGGATCGCACGCTCGCCGCCGTCGACGAGCAGGACGCCGGAGAAGAGTCCGCTTCCTGGGCGTTGCAGGACCTCGACGGGGATTCCGTTCGAGAGCTCGAAGGTCTCCGGCAGCTGGGGTGTGAAGCTCCCGGCGGGCGTGGGGGCGGGCCTCTGGTCGAGACTGGCCGCTTCCAGCTTGGCGCCGCGGGGCAGAATGCGCAGGTCGAGGCGACCCTCGCCCAGCACCCGGTTGGCCCAGATCTGCAGGCTTTCTCGCGTTGCGCTGGTATAGCGGCCGAGGTCCGCATCAAAGCTGTTTGCGGTGCCGAGATAGTGCCGATAGCGGTTCATCGCGTCCGCTCGCGCGGCGAGCTGCTCCTGACGCCTCAGGAAGGCCGACTCGTGGGATGCGATCACGCGCTGCACCTCCTTCTCGCTCGGGCCATCGATCTTGAACTCCTCGATCAGCTCCATGGTGGCATGCTTGATCTCTTCGAGGTCCTTGCCGGGCCGGGCCGTGATGTTGATGCGAAACTCCGAACCGAGTTCCTTCGAAAACTGGTACGCGGAGACCGACTGGGCGAGCTTCCTGTCGCTCACCAGGCTCCGATAGAGCCGACTGGATGGCCCGTCGGCGAGGATGTCCGCGAGCAGATCCATCTCGGCGTCACCGTCGCGGTAGATCGCCGGAGAATGCCAGACGAGGGTCAGACGAGCCAGTTCGACCCGATCCACCGCGAGACGGCGGCGCTCCCGCTCGAGCGCGACCGGGCGGGCTACCGCGTGGGGGGGCGAATCGGTGGCCGCGATGGAGCCGAAGGTCTGCGCGATGAGTTCGCGGGCCTGTTTGGGATCGAAATCGCCCGCCACGACGATCGAGGCATTCGCGGGCACGTAGTAGGTGGCGAAGAAAGCCTTCACGTCGTCGACGGTCGCGGCTTCGATATCCTCGTGACTGCCGATCACGGAGTGCGCGTAGGGGTGTCCCTCGGGGTAAAGCGCCTGTGGGATGATCTCGGAGGCGATTCCATAGGGTGTGTTCTCGAGGTTCTGCCGCCGCTCGTTGAGCACGACCTCTCGTTGGAGGTCGAGCTTCTCCTGGGTCATGTTCTCCCCCAAGGCCTCGAGCCGGTCAGCGTCGAGCCAGAGCAGGGTTGGCAGCAGTTCGCTGGGGCCCCAGGAGAAGAAGTTCGTGCGGTCGGTGCTCGTGCTCGCGTTGTTGGAGCCGCCGCCCTCTTCCATCAACACGTCGAAGCGGTTGCCGGGGACGCGCGCCGTGCCCATGAACATCAGGTGCTCGAAGAGATGCGCGAAACCACTGCGGCCCGGGGCTTCGTCCTTGGATCCCACCCCGAACCAGGTGTTGATCGTGACCTGCGGCAGAGTGTGGTCCTCGTGCAGGATCACGGTCATCCCGTTGGGTAGCGTGTAGGTTTCCGCGTCCAGATCGATCGCAGCCGAGGGGGCGGCGCCCAGGACGAGGAGGGAGACGAGACAGAGCAGGGATTGGACGCAGCGACGCAACATGGCGGACTCCTGTGTGCTTCGAGACCGCAGCATAGCCCCGGCACGGAGCGCCTGTATAGCAGGGCGGCCGCCCGCAGCTTGCCAGCGGCCGGGTTGGGATCCATCAGGACGCGTCAGAAGGAGCTGGCTCGCCGGACCTGATGCGCGAGGATCTCGCCATGCTCGTTGAGTACAACCGACGCGGGTTTCTCGTGTACCTTGACCTGAATCGGGGTCTCGGCACCCTTGATCAGGATGCGCCTCTGATACACCTTGCCGCCCGAACACTTGATGGAGAGCGGGACGAGCCCCGTGAAGTAGACGCCTTCGAGGACTTGTCGGCGGGTTCCTCCGACGACTCGCTGAAGGACCTTGCCTTCGATCATGTACTCGCCGTCTTCGGTCTGCCGCGTCTTGTAGTCGAAGCAGTACTCGGGGATCCCAACGCCTCGTATCCATTGATCGAAGAACCAGGAGAGATCCTGGCCGTAGGCCTTCTCCGCGACGCGCTGGATGTCGCGGGTCACGATCTCCTTTCCGGAGAGCTCCCGGGCCAGCTGGCGGAAGAAAGCGAAGAACTGTCGGTCGCCGAAGGTCTTCCGCAGGATATGGAAGGCGTAGGGTCCCTTGTTGTAGACCGACGAGATGTAGCCGTTGTCCGACCAGAGCGCGCTCGCGTTCTGTACGCTGGAGAGCGGCGTGGTTTCGAGCACCGAGCGCCGCCAGTAGTCCACGCGTTCCTGGTAGGCCTTCTTGCCGTAGGCCGCCTCGGTGTAGAGCGCGGAGGAGTACTCGGCCAGCGATTCGATGAACCAGTAGTTGCGCATGTTCGCGTTGGTGATGGCCGAGCCCCACCACTGGTGCGCTACCTCGTGGGGGATGAGATTGCGCGCGAAGTTGGTGAGCGCCGTGCCGCTCATCCCCATCTCGCCGAAGGTATGGACCTGGAAGCCCATCCCGCGGAAGGCGCCGCTGCCCAGGTAGATGATCGAAGACGGGCTCTGGCCGTAGAGTGCGCCGAGCGGGTCGTTGACGAGGTCCATCTTGCCGTAGGGATAGTCGACCTGGAAGAGATTGGTGTAGAAGTTGATCGCGGAGACCGCCTGCTCGGCGAGGGGCCTCAGCTGCTTGAGGCGGATATTCCAGTCGATCATCCCTTGCTTGTCGACATGGATCACGACCGGGATCTCCGTACCATCCAGCTTACGAGCGACCTGTGTCGGCGTGTCTTCGAAGTAGTCGCCGAAAATAACGGTCGGGAAGACGACGGGGCTCTTCGACATCCAGTGGGTCGTGCGGACCTTACCCTCGACCTCGTCCGAGATCTTGCTTCCCACGCCGAGGGTCTTGTAACGGGCGGGGGCTTTCACGGTCAAATCGAAGTAGTGAATCATGTCGCCAAAGCGGACGAAGGGCAGCCAGCCAAAACGAGCGAGCCCTTTGTAGGAGTCGCTGAGATCGTGGATGCAGTTGCGGTTCTCGAATTGGATGTGCAGGGTCTTGTAGTGACCCGCGAGGAGTGGCTCCGGGAGGATGAGACGGCCGGAGATTGGTCCCGTGCGGACCCAGGTTAGCTCGTGGCCCTCTTCGTCCTGGATCGAGTTGATCAACAACTGGGGATGCTTGGCGGCTTTCGCGCCGGTGTTGATCTGCAGGCGGACGATTGCGAAGTCCAGGTAAGGCAGGTCGTGCTTCGCCCGCAGACGGTAGAGCAGGTCGGCTGTCATCGATTCCCGGTCGGCGAGAGCCAGCTCGATTGTTCCCTGAAGGCCGGAAATCTCGAAGTCACGGCCGCTGCGGTCATCGCGGCGCTCGAGGGAGACCTGGGAAGAGCTACTCTTCCGGGTTGCCTCGGAGTAGTAGCCGTAAAGCGGCTGATTCGAGTTCGTCGCCCAGACGCGGACCTCCCAGGGTTCATAGTTGTCGAAGTCCACGGTCAGGTGCTTGCTGCTGCGTTTCTGCTGGATGCGAATCGTCCAGCTTCGGCGATCCGTTTCCGGCAGCCCGGAGAACCCGGAAAAGGGTTTCTTTTCGAGTTCCCGGCGACGGTCCTTGAGCGTCTTCTCGTACCACTTGATGAGCTTCTGGTCGAGCGAGCCAAGCTCTGTCTCCTGCAGGCCCGCGAAGCTGCTTTCGAGGATCTCATGGCAGGAGACAGGAACGCCGGAGATCTCGACCAGCCCAGGTTCGAAGTCGAGGGTGCGGCTCTTCTCTCGCATGCGGACGGCATGAGAGTCGAAAAAGCCGGCGTCCACCGGGGGAGCGTAGCTATAGGACAGTGCGTCTGCGGCGAGGGTGAAGCTCTCGCAGTCTCCATGGCGAGTGTCCTTGATCA